>NZ_CAUVXP010000027.1:0-46846 GCF_963555955.1 Protofrankia sp. Cas3 | reverse complement strand
CATCCATTCGGACTAGACAACGGAAACATAGTAACAAACTCTCGATCTCCCTTCGTAATCAGGAGATCGTCGCCTTTACGATAAAAGAAGTAGTCATTCCCTCCCCCTCCTTTCGGATTCCACGCTCCTCGGCGGATCTCATCATACGAGAAACGTACGTCATCCATTCGCATGCGGAACCATTTGCGAGCCTCCGCGTCACCAAAATTGAGGCCGTAGTCCTGGGCGTGCTTCCCCCATTTTCTTCCAAACTGCTCCTCGTTGACAGAGAACTCAGAACCCTCTCTCGGTTGTCGTCGGGGTTGGCGGGTGAGTCGGGGAAGGCGGGGGGCTTACCATCACCGGGTGGGCGGCCCTTGCCACCCGCAGCCGGATCAGGCCCGGGCTCGTCCGGCAGACAGGTGGTCGCCAGCGGCGACGGACCCCCCGCCGAGGCGCAGCTACCATCCGTGCCCTGCCCGGACGCCCCATCCCCCGACGGCAACGAATCCGCACAGACACCCGGCGCACACTCTTCAAGCTCCAACGGCTTCCCCGCCACCGACCAACCATCCGGCGGCGTAATATTCGGCGACCCCGACCACACCGGCCCCGCCGGCGCATGCTGCTTCAACTGCGGCAGCGGCATCGGTGGAATCCGGGGCTTCGGCAGCGGTATGGGCTTCAGCTGCGTACGAGGGTGCACCTGTACAGCACGCCCACCAGAAGTAAACCGGGGCTTCAACGTCGGCTTGACATCAATAGTGCGATCATTTTGCGTAGCCGGCGAATCCTGCGGCCACTCATCATTCGAATCGTCATAATCCACCCAGTGCGATCGCTCAACAGCCGGTACAGGAGCCGGCGACGTCCTCGCCTGGGAATTCCCATAACGATCAAATGCATAGCCGGCGGCTACACCCAAAGCGCCACCAACGACGACCGCCCCCACAATCGGCACCCACCCAGGCGCCGACGCAACCACAGCCGCACCCGCAACCACCTCACCCGCAACCACCTCACCGGCGACCTCCACGACCGGCACCGCTACCTCTTCCACCACCGTGGCCACCGCACCAACCCCGCGGGCACCCACCTTGAGGTCCCGCACACCCTCCCGGAAAAAATCCCCGGGCGAAAAATGCCCCGACGGATCGTTGAACGCCAGCGGATTCGCGTTGCCATACACATACCGGTTCGCCGAGATCCCCGACGTCAACGGCAGACCCACACTGTCCCGAGAGACAAACCCGCCCGTCCCCGGGGTGTACCAGCGCGCCTCCGCCGAAACCTTGGCGGTAGTCGGATCCGGGCTCTCCGCACTTGCCCAGAGATCGTGTTTGATAGCTGACCATCCGTGACCTGTTGTTGTGGCGGAGCGTGACAGGTCTGGGGTCGTGAAAAGGACGTACCCGCCCATCCGGGAAGGTCGCGACTTGTCTAAGGTCCGTGATCGCCAGAAGAACGGGTGCGTCGTTGTTCGAGGGTACGGCTGGTCGTGCGGTGGCGGCGGTGCTGGGGTTGCCGGGGTTCGTGGCCGAGGTGTTGGAGTTCGAGGCGGATGGTTCGGTGGTGCTGCATGTGGTGACGGCGCCGGAGACGGAGTGTCGCTGTCCTGACTGCGGGGCCGTGGCGGTGCGCGTGAAGGAGCGGGTCGGCCACACGGCGCGGCACTTCGTGATGGTGCCGCTGCGGGTGACGCTGTCCGCGCTCGACACGCTCGGGCATCTGGTCGGTGACGGCGTGCTGTCCGTCGACGTGGCCGCGCGGTGGGCGCGGGTGGCCTGGCACACGGCGCACGGCGCGTTCGTCGGGCTCACCGAACGGGCGGGCATCACGGTCAGTGAGCAGGAGGTGGCCAGTGACCTGCTCGCCCCGGTCCTCGCCGACGAGCCGGCCGTCGGCCCGGCCGCGCGCGAGGAGGCTGACGAGGTGCCGGTGCTGGTCACGCACCGGTGCGGCCGGTGCGTCGCCGTTGGTGGACGAGCCCGGGACCGAGCCGCAGGACGAGCAGGAGAACCGGCGCTGGTTGCGGTCAGTGTTCGGCCCGCTGCCCGCGACGGGCGTTCTCGGGCTCGACGACCAGCGCCGCGGGAAACCGCGCTACCGCCGCGGCGACGAGGGCGGGTGGGAACCCGAGGCCGACCGCTGGCAGACCGTGGTGACCGACTCCGCGGGCGGGCACGGCCTGCTCGGCGTGGTCGAGACCCGAACGAAGGCCCCCGTGAGCGCCTGGATCCGTGCCCAGCCGGCGGCCTGGCGCGACGGGATCTGGGCGGTCACGATCGACCTGTCGACCTCCTACCGGGCCGTCGCCCGCGAGGCGCTCCCGCACGCGATCGTCGCAGCTGATCATTTTCACGTGGCCCGGCACATGGGCACGATGTGCGATGACGTGCGACGACGCATCAGCCACCAGCTCCACGGCCGGCGCGGCCGCGCCACCGACATCGAGTACCAGCTCACGAACGCGCTGCGCTACGGGCCCGGCCGGCTCTCGGACCGCGGCCGACGGAAGATCCTCGACGGGCTCGGCGAACTTGTCATGATCGACGGCGACGGCGCCTACGACCTGCGCGTGTCCTGGACCGCGAAGAACCTGCTGCTCAGGGTGCTCGCGCTCTCCCCGTCACGGACCGGCCGGCCGATCACCCGTACCGAGATCGCGCACGCGCTGTTCCGGTTCTTCGACCACGTCGCGACCTTCGGTACCGGCATCCCCGAGCTCGTCACCGCGACCGAGACCATCGACAACTGGCTCGAGGAGATCACGAACGCGGTCTAGCACGGGATCTCCAACGCGGCCGCCGAGGGCGTCAACCGCCTCACGAAGCTGATCTACCGGGTGGCGTTCGGGATGACCAACGTCGCCAACCAGCGACTCCGGGCCCGGTACACCGCCTCCCGTGCCGCCCGCCCGCCGTGGCGACCGACCGTAACCGCATACGCGACCGCCACGTAATCAGACGACTACGACCTCTGGCCAACTGCGAAGAGCCGAATAAGGGGGCGGCGGACTGGCGACCACCGCGACACGGTGCACAGCACCCCGACAACCTGCCCACCAAGCCCCGCCCGGTACCCACCCGGCGGGGCTTCTAGCGCAACCGCGGTAGCGATCAGCGCACACGGGACAGCGAACGCCCGATCACCCAGCTGAACAGCGACCCGACGAGCTGGTCAGTGCGTTCCGCGGAACACAGGAACGCCCCCCATGCCGATCACTGTCGCGTCGAACCCTATTGCGTGAGCGGGGACGGGCCATTCAGTAGTGGTAGCGAACCTGAATAAGGATCAGATCGTCCCCGCGCACATGGTAGACCAGACGGTGTTCGTCCGTGAGTCGTCGCGACCAGTACCCGGATAGATTCTGCGACAGCTGCTCCGGTTTACCGATTCCGGTGGCCGGGTCGCGCGCCGACTCCTCGATCAGGCGGTTTATCCGGCGCAGCGTCGTGCGGTCGTCGGCCCAGGACGTGTAGTCGGCCCAGGCCCGCGACGTGAAAACAACCCTCACGGGCCCAGCAGCTCGTGTTCCTCCACGGCGCCTGCGTCCGCCTCGGCGATGCTGGCCGCCAGGTGTGCGGCATTGGCGGGGGAACGTAGCAGGTAAGCCGTCTCCTGCATGGACCGGAACTGGGCCTCTGACACCAGGTAGGCCGTGCCGCGCTTGGAGAGGATCTCAATCGGTTCCTGGTCGGCGTTGACCTGTTCGATCAGCGGGAACAGGCGCTTGCGTGCTTCGCTGGCGGTGACAGCCACAGCTACCTCACCTCCAAAGTGGTACACGATATCGTACCACCGCGCTGCGCGTGCGGTGAACCCTGGGGCGACCGGGGTCGGTGCTCTCGGTCATAACATGCGAATATGACGCGGCCGGTGCCGCGCGGGGTGACCCGCGCGGGTGGCCGCATGTACGCGGCCGCATGTACCCGGCGGCATGTACGGGGAGCCTGACCCACGGGGGAGCTTTGAGCGAGCGGTTGACCGACCAGGAGATCCGGGCGCTGGCGGGTGCGTTCGCGACGTCGTTGAGCGCCGTCCAGTTACTGGAACGCGCCGGACTGGACCGACTCGGCCAGCCGTCCTGGGCGCCGGCGCAGACGCCGCTGGCGTTCTGGGCGGAGGTGAACAACTTTCTTGACAGCGGAGGGTTACCGGATGGTCGGCAGCGGATCCTCGCCGCCGCCGCGGAGCGCTACCCGGCGAATCCGGTGTTCGCGCAGGCGCGGGCCTCCGCAGACACGTCGGGCTGGTTCACCGCACCCGACGATCTTCCGATGCCCTACACCGTGCTCGCTCTGGACGCCGTGCGGTTCAGCCGGCACGGCACCCTGGTCCAGCTTGCCTGGCGCCGGGGTCTGCGCGAGGTCGTCGATGAGGCCCTTGAGCGGACCGGCATCCCCGCCGACGCCGTCCGGTTGCAGGACCGGGGTGACGGCTTTCTCGGCGTGGTCGCCGCCGGCATCCCCAAGGCGAGGATCGCCGCGGACTTCGTCCGCGAGCTGCGAATTGCGCTACGGGCCTACAACCGGACCCGTAACGACACCGGTCGGGTCCGGTTGCGGGTGGCGTTGCACCACGGCGACGTGATCGTCGATGACACCGGGTTCGCCGGTCAGCCGACCGTTGTGGCGGCCCGGCTGGTGGACGCGCCACCGGTGCGTCAGGTGCTCCAGGACATACCGTCCGAGGAGCTCGCGCTCATCGTCTCCGACGAGCTGTACGCCTCGACTGTTGCCGAGCGGCTTCGTGGGCTCGACCCAGGGGAGTTCCACAAGGTCGATGTCGTGGTTCCGAAGTTCTCCGGTACGGCCTGGCTGCAGGTGCCGGCCGCGGCTCTGAGCGCCGAGACCGAACGAGCCGGCGCGGTCACCGACGACACGCCGTCCGACGCGGCCGGCTGGGACTTCCTCATCTCCGCCGCCGAGCCGGACGAGAGCTGGGCTACCTGGATCGCCTGGGAGCTGGAGGCACATAAGTACCGGGTCCACATCGAAACCTGGGATGTACTGCCCGGTAGTCATGTTGTGGGGCGACTCGACGACGCGATCAAGCATTCCAAGCGGACGCTGGTGGTGCTGTCGGCGAACTATCTGCAGGCGGAGTGGGTGCAGGCCGAATGGCAGGCCGCCTGGCAGGCCGACCCCAACGGGATGCGACGGAAACTGATTCCGGTACGGGTGGCGGAATGCGAGCCCGACGGGCTGCTGCGCGGTATCGTTCATATTGACCTTGTCGGCCTCCCGCAGGAGGCCGCGGCAACCAGACTCGTCGAGCAGCTAAAAAGATCGGTCGCCGGTGGCTACCGGCCATCCGACCCGCCCCGGTTCCCCGGCCCGCAAGGGTGAGCCGGGAGAGGTGACAGGCCTTCGGGCCGGTCGCGGGAAGGCCATGGCCGGGTGGGTCTTTGTGCTGCTCGGCGATGGGCCTGCGACTCTGCCGAACGTCCCACCGGCTTCGGATACTGGATGCCATGCGTGTTCTGGTGTTCGGTGGTGGAGTGATCGGTACCCTACACGCCTGGGCGCTGTCAAGGGCCGGGCACGAGGTCAGCGTGCTGGTCCGCCCGCAGCAGGTGGACCGATGGGTCGACGGGCTCGACCTGAGCATCCTTGACGTCCGGGGCAGACGCCGCAGGGAGGTCACCGAGCGGTTCCGTCCCCGTATCGTCACCGAGCTTCGTCCGATGGACGGTGTCGAGCTGGTTGTGCTTGCCGTCCGGCACACCCAGACCCCGGACGTCCTGCCCGCGCTCGCGCGGAACCTGGGCTCGGCCACCGTGTTGTTCCTGAACCACAACTGGCGCGGCCTGGACTTCATCGATGCCTGTCTGGGTAAGGATCAGTATGTGCTGGGTGCTCCCCGGGCCGGTGGCAGCATCATCGACAACGTGTTGAACGGTGCCCTCGAAGGGGGGATCGTGCTCGGGGCGAGCACGGGTAATACGGCGATCGGTGGAACGATGACGGACCTCGCCGAGCAGAATGTGGGCCGTCTCGCCGCGCTTTTCGCCGAGGCCGGCTTTCGTCCGGAGATCCATCCCAACATGGAACACTGGTTGTGGGTGTATTTTGCCAGTACCACGGCCTGGATATGCGGCGGCGCCCGTGCTCGGGGCTTCGAGCGTTTCACGCGCAGCAACCGTGCCGTTTACGACGCACTGCACGCCGGGCGGGAGGCCATGCAGATCTGCGTCGCACGCGGGGCGGAGGTGCGTTTTGCGCAGGACGCCCGACCGTTCGTGCTTCCACCGTCGACGGTGACGCCTGCCGTCCGGCTCATGCTCCGCGGGGAGCTGCCTCAGCGGATCTCGGTCAATCACGGGCGCTATGCGCCCGCGGAACGGTACGAGATCTATGACGACGTCATCCGGACGGGTGAACGGCTCGACATCCCCATGCCCTGTCTGCTGTCCTACCGCAACGACGTGGAACGGATGGTGGAACTGGCCCCCAGCCTGTGAGCGTATTCACGATAGAATTCACCACAGATTCTCACTCCCGGGACCGGTTGGCGATGACGGCCGCGACCGGCGGGATGATCGCAGCAATGAGCATCATTGCCAGGGCTGCGGGCACCGAGAAGAAGCGGACCACGCTGCCGGCGAGTACGAACAACGCCAGGCAGCAGGCCATCATCGCCAGGTAACGGCGACGGCTCCGCCGCTGCGTATCGCCGGTTGCGGGTTGCGGCGTCGCGGCACCGGTGGTCCGGCCTGGCGGGCCCGGCTGGCGCGGAACGGTCGGCCAGATCGGGCCGGTGGCTGCGGCGGGGCCGGTAGGTGCTGCGGGTCCGGTGGGTCCGCCAGCTGATCGGGAGCGCAGCCGGCGATCGTAGGCGCGGCGCCGCTCGGGATCGCTCAGCACCTGGTATGCGGTGTTGACCAGACGGAACGCGCTCTCGGAGCCGCCTGCGTCGGGATGGGTGCGCCGGGCGGCCTGCCGATAGGCGGTGACGATCTGGGCGGGCGAGGCGCTCGGTTGCACACCCAGCACGTCATAGAGCGATGGTCGGACCACAAATCACCTCCTACCCACCGGCCTAAAGGGCCAAAGGGCCAAAGGCGATGCGATCGTGGTTCTGGCGTATCGCCGGCGGCCGATGTCCCCGGATCGCCGGCGGGTTCACCTGGAGACGTTCATCTGGAGACGATGAGGACGACCGCGACGATCAGTCCGAGGGTCACCACCGTGCCCCGCAGCGCGGCCGCGGGCAGTACCCGGGCGAGGCGTGCGCCAAGGACACCACCCGCGTAGGACGTGACCAGCAGGATCGCCGCGAAGGCCCAGGAGACCTGGGCGCTCACCACGAACACGGTGACGCCGATCGCGTTGATCCCGAACGAGAGCAGCGTCTTCGCGGCATTGGTGCGCTGGATGTCGTCGGGTAGCAGGATTCCCAGTACACCGAGGAGCAGCACCCCCAGTCCGGCACCGAAGTAGGAGCCGTAGACCCCCGCCAGGAACACCCCCGCGCGGGTCGGCCAGGTGACACCGCTGTTGGTGACACCGCTGGTGGTGGGCCTGGCAGCGGACGCGGCGGCACGCCGGCCGGCGACCAGCCGGGCCAGCCACGGCTGGGCGCCGAGCAGCCCGCAGGCCACCACGACCAGGTAGCCGACCACCGCCCGGAAGGCGCCCGCGGGTGTGACCACCAGCACCACCGCCCCGGTCAGCCCGCCGAGCAGCGCGGGGATGGCGAGCGCGCGCAGCCGGGTGGCCTGGCCCGCCAGTTCCCGTCGGTAGCCGAGCGCACCGCCCGCGTATCCGGTCACCAGCCCGACCGAGGATGTGATGTTCGCGGTGAGTGCCGGCATCCCGGTGGTGAGCAGCGCGGGGAAGGCGATCAGGGTGCCGCCGCCGGCAACCGCGTTCACCGCTCCGGCCAGCAGACCGGCGGCCGCCACGAGTCCCCCGTCGGCTGGTCCCACATCGCCCTCCGCGTCCGGTAGAAGTGCAGGTACAGGTCAGTACACCCGCTCCCGGGGAAAAGCGCTGGACCGACCTTGATGTGCCTTGTGGCACAATTTCTTATAAACAGATTACTTATTCTGTTGGATATCCTGCTTGCCGGCGATATTGATTACCGCTACATTCCGTATGATAGCGGCGGGTCCCGGAGTTTCCGGGCGGAGATGGGCGGCTCATGGACGTCGGATTCGGTATGCCGCGCGACGCTCACCGTGTGACCGGGCTTTTGTGACCAACCTGCTCGGATACGCGCCGCTCAGTCTCGGCACCGGCGCGTTGTACGCATTGGTGGCGGCGGGAGTGGTGGTCATCGCCCGCGGCGCCGGTGTGATCAACTTCGCCCACGGTGCGCTGGTGATGTGGGCGGCGTATTTCTTTAGTGCGGCCCAGGAGAACTGGGGCCTGCCGGTCGCGCCGGCGGGTGCCCTGACGGTCGTGGTCACCGCGGCGATCGGCCTCGCCTTCGCGGTCCTGGCGATGGGGCCGCTGCGGGGCTCCTCGCCGTTGACCCGCGCCATGGCGACGCTCGGTTTGCTGATCATCCTGCAGGCGCTGGCAGGTCTGTTCTTCGGGTCCCAGGTGCGGTCGTCCCCGTCGGTGCTGCCGGCCGGAGAGCTGACCATGTTCGGCCGGGTGGTCGGTGTCGACCTGTTCGTCCGGCTCGCCGCGGTGGCGGTCGTCGTCGCCGTTGTGTGGGCGTTCTTTCGCTTCACCACCTTCGGCCTGGCCGCGACGGCTGTGATCGACAACCCGCGGGCGGCGGCCACCGCCGGATGGTCGCCGGACGCGGTCGCGGGCGCGGCCTGGTGTGTGGGCTCGGCCCTCGCCGGTCTCGCCGGAGTGCTGCTGGCGCCGCTGGGCAATCCGCTGTCGTCGACAAGTCTGATCATGCTCGTGGTGCCCGCGCTCGCTGTCGCGCTCATGGCGCGGTTCCACTCGCTGCCGGGGGTGTTGGCCGGGGGTCTCGCGCTCGGACTCGTCGAGCTCCTCACGCAGGTCGGCCTGGTCACCGCGCATCCCGCGTGGACCGGAGCCGATCGCGCCATCCCACTCATCGTGATTGTCTTCTATCTGGTGGTGCGCGGGCGCGGCATTCCCGACCGCGGACACATAGTGGCCCGCCACCCGGAGCTCGGCGGTGGCCGGATCCATCCGCTGGCCCTGGGCATGCTGCTGGCGGTTGCCCTGGCGCTCATCTGGTTCGTGCTACCGAGCGACTGGGTGACTGCCGTCGGCGCCAATGCGCTCTGGGCACTGCTCATGGTGTCGCTGGTGGTCCTGGTCGGGTTCGCCGGCCAGATCTGCCTGGGCCAGCTCGTTCCGGCCGGCGTTGCCGCGCTCATCACCGGCCGCATTGTCGCGATCTGGCACTGGCCGCTGCCCGCGGCGCTGGTCGTGGGTGTCAGCGGCGCTGTCGCGGTGGGGCTGCTGTTCGCACTGCCCGCCCTGCGCACCCGGGGTTTGCAGCTCGCGATCGTCACACTGGGTATGGGTGCTGCCGCCGACGCGATCCTGTTCCAGCGGGGTTATCACTCGCCACCGCCGGCGGGTACGGCCGCGACCATCTTCGGCGGGCTGGGTTCACCCGAGGGCACTGTGGTGGGTACGCAGTCGGTCTTCGGTGTCGAACTTGACAAGATTGACAATCCGGACGGCTTCGCCACGCTCGTGCTGGTCGTGTTCACGCTCGTGGCGCTCGCCGTGGCCAACCTGCGCCGGGGCCGCGCCGGGCGACGGCTGATCGCGATCAGGGCCAACGAACGTGCCGCCGCCGCGCTCGGTATCAGCGTCGTCGGCGCGAAGCTGTACGCGTTCGCGCTGTCAGCCGCGATCGCGGGGCTCGGCGGGGTGCTCTACGTCTTCTACCAGTACGGTGAGGTCGGGAACATCAACTACGGCGCGGGGACGTTCGCGCCGTTCGGTTCGATCATGCTGATCGCCTTCGCCGTGGTCGGCGGGATCGGCTGGGTGAGCGGATCGGTCGCGGGCGCGACGCTGGTGGTCGGCACCCTCGGTACGCGCATCGCGATGGCGGTCGGCGAACGTCTCGGCGGGCCGGGCTGGCTGGTCCATCTCGACCGGTACCTGCCGCTTGCCAGCGGCATCGCGCTGATTATGATCATGAATGGTTCCGGTGGGGGGATGGCGGCGGACAACGTCCGCACCATCCGCCGCGCGCTCGACCGGCTTGGATCGGGCTGGCCGGACCGGCCGGTGCGCGCCGCCGCCCGGCGCCACCGTCGTCTCGCCCGTCTGCTGGCAGCCGGCCGTGGTGCCGGCGGGCAACCCATGCCGGTGGAACCCGTGCCGGTGCGGCCCGCACGCCTCGCGGTTGCCGGCCTGACGGTCACATTCGGCGCGCTGACCGCGGTACGCGGCATCGACCTCGCAGTGGAGCCGGGCGAGGTGGTCGGGCTGATCGGGCCGAACGGGGCCGGGAAGACGAGCCTCATCGACGCCATCAGCGGCCACACTTGTGCGGCAGCCGGGGTGGTGACCCTCGGTGGGACACCGTTGGACCAGCTCGGGGCATCCCGGCGTGCACGCGCCGGGATCGGCCGCTCCTTCCAGCACCTCGAGCTGTTCGATGATCTCACCGTGCTGGAGAACATCCAGGCGGGCAGCGACCCACGGGACTCCAGGGCCTACCTCACCAACCTGCTGGCGGCGCGGGAGCGACCGTTGCCGCCCATAGCCGTGTTCGCGATCGGCGTCTTCAGGCTGCGTGACGATCTGTTCCGCACCGTCTCGGAGCTGCCCTACGGTCGCCGGCGGCTGGTCTCGGTCGCCCGCGCCGTGGCCGCGGCGCCGTCCGTGCTGCTGCTCGACGAACCGTGTGCCGGGCTTGACCAGACCGAGTCCGCGCAGCTGGCCCGGCTGCTGCGTCGCCTCACCGACGACTGGGGACTCGCCATCGTCATCAATGACCACGACATGAGCGTCATCCGGGGTGTCTGCGACCGGGTGGTCGTCGTCGACGTCGGCAGGAAGATCGCCGAGGGTTGGCCGGCCGAGGTGTGCCGCGATCCCCGGGTGCAGGCGGCCTATCTGGGCCGACCGGTCGGTGAATTCGAACGGAAGGGGCTCGCGGGTGCGTAGGGCGCGACTTCGGATGATCGCGGCTGGTCTGGGTGGCGCGCTGGCTCTGGCCGGCATGTCGGCGTGCGCGCACGGTGGCGACGGCGCCGGTTCACCACGACCGGCGGGCAGCTCTGGCGCACCGGTCACGTTGATGATCATCGCGCCGACGGGGACCACCGGCGGGAACTACCCGGAGATGGTGGCGGCTGCCAGGGCCGCAGTCCGGGGCGTCAACGCCCGGGGCGGGATCAAGGGGCATCCGGTCGAACTGGTCCACTGCAACGAGAACAACGACGGGTCCGCAGCGGCGGCCTGCGCGAAACAGGCGGCCGACACCGGCGTCCTCGCGGTCGTGTCGGAGACCAGCGGCACGGGCGGCATCATGGCGACCCTCGCGAAGGCCGGGATCGCCTCGGTCGGTTCGGCCGGAGTGTCCGCGGACGGCTCCGAGCTGCACTCCCCGATCAGTTTTGTGCTCAGCCCGCTGGTCATGTTCCCCGCGGTCTGCCCGTCGCTGCTGAAGAAGATCGGTGCCAGGCATCTCGGTATGGTCGGTTATGATCTTTCCGCCAGCGATCGTCTTCTCACCCTCGGCCAGGTCGGTGCCAGGGCCGTCCAGCTTCCGGCCAGTCCGGTGGTACGGGTGCCCATCACCACGAGCGACTTCACGCCGACCGTGACCCAGCTGACCGCGGCGGGCGCCGACGGCGCGGTCATGGTGGTCACCGAACAGGCCGCTGTCGCGGTGATGCGCGACGGCGGCGAACGGCTCTCCTACTGCCACGCGACCGGCGCGATCTCGGACGTCAGCCTGGAGCAGCTGGGGCCGGTCGCGGGCCGGCTGGTCGAGGCCACCGCCTACCCCGAGCTCGACGAGGCCGACCAGTTCAGCGAACTGCGGCGGATGCGCGCGGAGCTCGACGCCGAGTACAGTACCGGTGACAGGGACGCGTCTGCCGCACTGTGGAAGTCGAGCACGTCGCTGAACGGATGGCTGTCGGTGCAGGTCGTGGAGAAGATCGGTAACCAGGTGTCGGGCGCGCTCACCTCGGCGGCGCTGCTGGCCCAGCTGGGTCGGACCACCAGCCTTGACCTGCAGCTCGTCCCGAGGCTGGATTTCACCAGACCCAATCCCATTCCAGGGGTCGAACGGGTGTTCAATACAACTCTGCGCGGGGCCCGGTGGGACAGCGGTGAACGCCGACATGTCTCGCTCGGCAACGAGACCTACCAGGCCCTCGACATCCTGGCGGCTGGCTCCCGCCCGCTGCGGTGAGGTTTCTCACCGGCCTGCCGCGAGTCGCGGGTGGCACTGCGTGAGCCGGTGGCGTTCGATCGCACCATGGTGAGAACGGGGCATCGGGAGCGACACCGTGGCGAGCGGTCGGGTTGGCTGCGAGCCGCGGTGCTGGGTGCCGACGACGGCCTGGTGTCGACCGCGAGCCTGATGCTGGGTGTCGCCGCGTCGTCGGCGTCGCGGGCCGCCGTGCTGACCGCGGGCCTGGCCGGGCTCGTAGCCGGGGCGACGTCGATGGCCGCCGGCGAATTCGTCTCGGTCAGTTCTCAGCGTGACGTTGAGCTGCGGGACCTCTCGGTGGAGGCGGCGGAGCTCGCGGCCGATCCCGCCGCCGAACTGGAAGAGCTGACCGGCATCTACGTGCGGCGCGGGCTGAACCCGCGACTTGCCCGGGAGGTCGCGGTGGAGTTCAGCCAGGCCGATCCGCTGGCCGCGCACGCCCGCGACGAACTCGGCCAGCTGCCGGCGAACGCTGCGCGTCCGGTACAGGCCGCTGGGGCCTCCGCGCTGAGTTTCGCCGCCGGTGCGCTGCTCCCGTTGCTGGCCACGGTCGTCGCCGGCAGTACCGCCAGGATCGTGCTGCTGATCGGCGTGACGTTGGTGGGGCTGGCCCTGCTCGGCACGGTCGGCGCCGCGCTCGGCGGCGCGAACCGGCGACGGGCGGCCGCCCGTGTCGTCATCGGCGGGTGCCTCGCCATGGCTGTGACGGCCGCTGTCGGCGCCGTGGCCGGGACCGCCATCCACTGATCCTGTCGATTGATCCCGTCGATCATCCGTAAAGCTAACATCCATGTTACTAACATTGATGTCAGTAACATGGATGTTAGCCTGGACCTCATGGGGCAGACACCGTTCGCGGTGGGCCGCACGACGTGTACCGCGACCGGCGTGGCCTTCTATGATCCGCAGCGGCTTATGTCTGCCTGGTAACCGTGCTTCCGACCGCACGGCCAACGTTTTCAGCCGCCCGCAGGACGATTTGCACCGCTCGGCCGCTGTTGTCGACGACCCCCTGCGCCGTCTTGACCACGTCCTGGGGAATCCTCCGGAAAAAGCTTGGCATGGGCCAGGGCGTCGGGTCGCCTGCCGGTAGTATCAGCTGGTCGTCACCGAACTCGCTGATGAGCGTGCCGGGTGGGGTCAGCCTTTCGACGTAGTGCTGCGGAAAGTGATCGGAAAGCAAGGAGCCGACGGGTACCCGGCGCAGGATCGGATTCTGTTCGGCCACAAATGCGAGGGCCGCCTGGCCGAGACCCAGGATGTCCCTCATCTGCCGCGCCGGATCGGCGCTGGTCTCCTTCCATTCTTTGCCGTCGTGGTGCCATTCCCGGCCGAAGTGCGCGAAGCCACCGGTCTGACGCGGCGGTAGATGGGGCACCGGGTCCCTGCGGTAGACGTAGCGGAGGACCGGGGCGCTGTTCTCGATTTTCTCGTACGCGTCGGCGAGCGCCTGCGGCCCGATCATCGGCTGGCCGAAGGTGTAAACAGCCCGCAGGTTGTTACCGATACTGTCCTTGTACTGGGGGTCGGTCATCAGCATGATCCCCATGATGGCGGCCATCGCACCACCCAGGCTGTGCCCGGTGATGTAAAGGGCGGGAGTAATGTGCCGACTCCCGTTCAGATCGCCCTCGCCGGGCCCGCTCTCGGCCGCCAGGATGGACTGCCCGGCCATCGCACGCTTCAGGGCGCGCAGCACCTCGTAGCGCGTCGCCCGGACGTTCCGGTAAAAACCCGCATGCAGATCGACGGCACCGCTGTCACCCGTCCGTGGGTTCGACACACGAAACTTCGCCGCATCACGTGAGTAGATCTCGACATCGGTCAGCCAGCTCATGATATTCGACGGTTCCGTGCCCCGGTAGGCCAGGATGACGACCTTTTTGTCGCTGCTCTGCACGATGGCGGCGGTGGACGAGATGAGCATCGCGTCGACAGACTCCGAGACAATGCGGCAGTTGTTCTCCTCGAGCCCCATACGGGCCATCATGGTGGCGAGCGTGTCGGTGCTCTCCGTCCCGGGCGGGTCGACCTTCGCGTACGCATATGCCGCGCAGGTCGCCAGCACATGGCGCACCACGTCATCGGGATGGTCCTTTGCATCCGCGAGGTAGCTGCTCAGCCCCTCGTAGACGGGAAACCCGGGGAATTTTCCGAGATTCCCCGGGGCGTCCGGATTCTTGAAAGGTCGTAGGGTCTCATAGCTCGGGGCCTTGGTATCACGGACCAGCATCGAGTCGCCTCCCGGTCGTCGCCGCGCGGTGCTGACTCCCATTCAACGCCTCTGGTTCCCACCGCGCAGCACGAGTTGTCGGTGCTGATTTCTCGATGCGCCTATGGTTGGATCCAGAACAGTCTCGGCTTTTCCGTCAGGGCCAGTCGATGCCGTCTATCAGCGCCGTCGCCGTGATGCCCAGCAGGTCGCTGTGCCCGGTTTCGTCGTATTTGCCGTCCACGAGTTGCCAGATCCGTACCGTCCGGCGTGCCGGATCAGCGACGATCAGTTCATCCACCTCGTGCGCGGCATAAAAATCAATCTTCGCGTAGGTCTCGTCGTCCGGTGACACGACCTCGATGACCACGGCGGCGGTGGGCAGATACACGCCGCTGGGGCGTCCGCGGTGCAACCCACCGTCGGGTACCCGGTAGTCGTCGCGGCGGCCGAGGTTGAACGGGCCGGTGCCCACGAGCCCGGCGGCCCGCGCACGCGGTAGCAACAGCGCGCTGAGCTCATAGTCAACACGGCCGTGTTCTGCTGATGGACCCGGCGCCATATGGTATTCCCCGTTCCAGATCTCGTCGAAGGTGTCCTGCCCGAGCGATTCGCGTCGGGCAATGAACTCCTCGAGAACCCGGGGACGCTCGCCGAGAACTACGGTGCGCATGCCGAACCGCCTCCCTGCGACCTCGTGGTCACACCAGATTATAGATCGATACCTGGCTATTCGGGTCCGACTGTGGTCCGGCGGCGGTAGGCCGGGTCGGTCAGGGACGGTGGTTCGTAGCCCCCGTCCGCGGTGTTGATGGTCGTGCCCGGTGGCACGATTTCGTCGATCCGGTCGAGCACGTCCGGCGAGAGCGTCACCTTGGCCGCGTCGAGCTGGGACTCGAGCTGCTCCATGGTCCGCGGGCCGATGATCGCCGAGGTGACGGCGGGGTGCTCAAGGACGAACGCGATGGCCAGGTGGACCAGGGAGAGCCCGGCCTCCTCGGCCAGGAGGGCCAGCTGCTCGAC
Organism: Protofrankia sp. Cas3; assembly: GCF_963555955.1. NCBI lineage: Bacteria > Bacillati > Actinomycetota > Actinomycetes > Frankiales > Frankiaceae > Protofrankia > Protofrankia sp. Cas3. The sequence continues at coordinate 31,281 of NZ_CAUVXP010000027.1, read as the reverse complement.
CGCTTCGAGCTTGGCGACGTTTGCCGGGAGGGTCAGGTCGAAGCGTCCAGGCGTGCGCTGGCTGCGGCCGGAGACGGGCAGCTCGACTCCCTTGCGGTACCGCCCGGTCAACCACCCGCCGGCCAGCGGGCTCCACGGGATCACGGCCAGTCCGTAACGCTGCGCGACCGGCAGGACTTCCCGCTCGATGCCGCGGGCGAGGAGGGAATACGGCGGCTGCTCGGAGACGACGCGTTCACGGCCACGACGCTGCGCGATCCACTGGCCTTCCACGATGGCCGACGGTTCAAAGGTCGACGTCCCGATATAGCGGATTTTGCCCTGGTGGACGAGGTCGCTCAGCGCCCCGAGGGTGTCGTCGAAGTCGGTGCCGGGCTCGGGCCGGTGTACCTGGTAGAGGTCGATCCAGTCGGTCCGCAGCCGTAGCAGGCTGTTCTCGACCTCACGGATGATCCACCGGCGGGAGTTGCCGCGGTGGTTGAGGTTGTCGTCCATGGGCGCGTGGAACTTCGTCGCGAGCACCACCTCGTCCCGCAGGCCCCCGGCGAGCGCTTTGCCGACGATCTCCTCGGACTCGCCCCGCGAGTACATGTCCGCGGTATCGATGATGTTGATGCCCGCATCCAGGGCGCGGTGAATGATCCGGATGCTGTCGTCATGGTCGGGATTTCCCCAGGCGCCGAACATCATCGCCCCGAGCGTCAGCGGACTGACCCTGACTCCGGTCCGTCCGAAAGCGCGAAGTGTCACTGCCCCTGGTCTCCTTTGATCGCTGTGATCGGTTCGGTCGCTGTGATCGGTTCGGTCAGAGCGTGAGCTGGTCCATCGCCCGGAAGATCCGTTCCATCGAGACCGGGTACGGCGTCCGCAGGGTCTGCGCGAAGTAACTGACCCGAAGCTCTTCTATCATCCAGCGGATTCGCGTCAGCTCCTCGCCCGGTGAGCTACCCGGCGCGAGCCTGGCGACCAGTTCGTCGTACTCCCGCGTCACCTGCTCGACCTGCCGGGTGCGTTCCCGGTCGCGGTTGGGGTCGCCCGGCAGTTTCTCCAGGCGCAGCGCGATCGCGGCGAGGTAGCGGGCGACGTCGGGTAGTCGCGCCCAGCCGGCGTTGCTGACGAAACCCCGGTACACCAGGCCCGAGAGCTGGGAGCGCACGTCGCGCAGCGCCGGCACCAACGCGAGGCTCGTCGTCGCCTTGAGCTGCCGTTCAATGGTGTGCGCGGTTGCCAGGACACGCTCCACCTTTGTCACCACGTCGATCGCGGTCGCGGTCAGGTCGGCCTGGACGATTTCCGCCAGCTTGGTGAAACCGTCGGAGTCCCAGGCCGGACCGCCGCATTCCGCGATCAGTTTGTCTACGGCGCAGGCAATGCAGTCATCGAGCAGTTCGGTGACGGTGCGATATGGATGATGGCTGAGCGTCAGTTTAGCCTGATTTGTCAGCTGTGCGTTGATGGCGCGAATCGGTGACGGCGCGTTGAGCAACAGCAGGCGTCGGGTGCCCGCCCACATGGCCTGGCGGGCCTCGGCCTCGGTGGCGAACACCGCGATGGCCACGCTGTCGGTCTCGTCGACCAGCGCGGGATAGGCCCGGACCGGCTGACCGGCACGGCGTTGTTCGACCAGCTGCGGGATCGGGCCGAAGTCCCAGGTCCGCAGGCCCCGGCGCTCGACGCCGTCCGCCGCGGCGTTGACCGCAGCCCGCAACGTCGGCGCCAGTGCCCGGGTGAGCGCGGCGAGGTCCTTGCCCTCGGCGAGGGTGCGCTGAGCCTCGTCCACCACTCGAAATGTGATCTTCAGATGGTCGGGTACGCGGTCGAGTTGCCAGGCGTGCCGGGGCACATCCACGCCGCTGAGGTGACCGAGTTCGCGTTCCACAACGGCGAGCAGCGGCCCGTCGGCCGGTGTCACCGACGCCAGTACCCGTCTGGCGTAGTCCGGCGCCGGGACGAAGGTGCGTCGTATCTGTTTGGGCAGCGATCGCAGCAGCGCTGTCACCAGTTCCTCGCGCAGGCCCGGTACCTGCCAGTCGAAGCCGTCGGCGCCCACCTGGTTGAGCACGGGCAGCGGGATGCGCACGGTCACGCCGTCCGCCTCCGTGCCAGGTTCGAACTGGTAGGACAGCGCCAGGCTGAGGTCGTCATACTGCCAGGTATCGGGGTAGTCGCGCTCGTCGACTCCGGCCGCGTCAGCCTTGATCAGCATGGCCGTGGAGAAGGCGAGCAGGTCGGGTTCGGCCTGCCGGGCCTTCTTCCACCAGCTGTCGAAGTGGCGGCCGGAGACCACATCGGCGGGGATCCGCTGGTCGTAGAAGTCGAACAGCGCCTCGTCGTCGACCAGGATGTCGCGGCGCCGCGCCCGGTGTTCCAGCTCCTCGACGTCGTCGAGCAGTTCCCGGTTGGCGTGGAAGAACCCGTGGTGGGTCTGCCAGTCGCCCTCGACCAGGGCATGGCGGATGAACAGGTCCCGGCACAGCGCCGGGTCGACCGCGCTGTAGGTCACCGGGCGGGACGCGACCAGGGGCACCCCGTAGAGCGTCACCTTCTCGAACGCCATCACCGCGCCCCGGCTCTTCTCCCAGTGCGGTTCGCTGTAGGTGCGGGTGACCAGGTGGGGCGCGAGCGCCTCCGCCCACTCCGGCTCGATGCGTGCGAGCGTGCGTCCCCACAGCCGGGACGTCTCGACGAGCTCGGCGGCCATCACCCAGCGCGGTGGCTTCTTGAACAACGCCGAACCGGGGAAGACGGCGAACCGGGCGCCACGCGCACCCTGATAGTCCGGCTTCTCGGGGTCGGCGAGACCGATGTGTGACAGCAGGCCGGCCAGCAGCGAGAGGTGGATCTGCCGGGGGTCGGCCGGTGCGGTGCTCACCGACATTCCGAGGCTTTTTGTGACCTGACGTAGCTGAGCGTATATATCCTGCCATTCACGGACCCGCAGGTAGTTCAGGAACTCGGCCCGGCACAGCCGGCGGAACTGGTTTCCGGACAGTTCCTCCTGCTGTTCCCGCAGGTACTCCCACAGGTTGAGATAGGCGATGAAGTCCGACTGCTTGTCGGTGAAGCGGGCGTGTTTCTCCGCCGCCGCCTGCTGGGCGTCGACGGGACGTTCACGCGGATCCTGGATGGACAGCGCGGCGGCGATGACCATGACTTCCCGCACACAACCGTTGTCCTCGGCCGCCAGCACCATGCGGGCCAGTCGTGGGTCCAGGGGCAGCTGGGCGAGTTTGCGTCCCAACGGGGTCAGCCGGCGGCGCCCGGCGGCGGTCGCGGCCCCACCTGCTTTGTTGGATTTCCCCGTGCCTTCCATCTCGACGGCGCCGAGCTCGACGAGCAGCAGCACTCCGTCGGCCACACTGCGTGCGTCCGGAGCGTCGATAAAGGGAAAAGCCGCGATGTCGCCCAGGCCCAGTGCGGTCATCGCCAGGATGACGGAGGCGAGGTTCGTGCGCAGGATTTCCGGATCGGTGAACGCCGGGCGGGCGGTGAAGTCCTCCGCCGAATACAGCCGGATGCAGATACCGTCGGCCACCCGGCCGCAACGCCCCTTACGCTGGTTCGCCGACGCCTGTGAGACGGCTTCGATCGGTAGGCGTTGCACCTTCGTCCGGTTGCTGTACCGGGAAATACGCGCCGTTCCCGGATCGATCACGTACCTGATGCCCGGGACCGTCAGCGAGGTCTCCGCGACGTTGGTGGCGAGCACTATCCGGCGCCCGGTGTGCGGCTGGAACACCCGGTGCTGTTCCGCGGCGGACAGCCGCGCGTACAACGGCACGATCTCGGTATCGCGCAGCGCCCGCTTTGTCAGGGCGTCGGCGGTGTCCCGGATCTCGCGTTCACCGCTGAGGAACACCAGGATGTCGCCGGGGCCCGCCGCGCACAGTTCGTCCACCGCGGCTGTTATCGCCTCTGTCTGGTCGCGTTCGACCGCCTTGACGGTGGTGGCCCGGCCGCTCCTGCCAGCGGTTGGCGCCACGATCGCGGTCGGCGGCGCGGCCGGGTCGGTCTCCACCACCAGCGGTCGGTAGCGGACCTCCACCGGAAAGGTCCGGCCGGTGACCTCGATCACGGGCGCGTCGCCGAAGTGGCGGGAGAAGCGCTGCGGGTCGATGGTCGCCGACGTGATGATCACTTTGAGGTCGGGTCGGCGTGGCAGGAGCTGCTTCAGGTAGCCGAGGATGAAGTCGATGTTGAGGCTGCGTTCGTGGGCTTCATCGATGATCAGTGTGTCGTACTGGTACAGCGACCGATCTGTCTGGATCTCGGCCAGCAGGATGCCGTCGGTCATCAGTTTGATCAGACTGTCCCCGCCGACCTGGTCGGTGAACCGCACCTTGTAGCCGACGATCCCGCCCGGCTGCCCGTCGGGTTCGCCCAGCTCCGTCGCGATCCGCTCCGCCACCGCGCGCGCAGCCAGCCGGCGCGGCTGGGTGTGACCGATCAGGCCGCGTACGCCTCGTCCCAGCTCAAGGCATATTTTCGGCAGCTGTGTGGTCTTTCCGGAGCCGGTCTCACCGGCGAGGATCACAACCTGATGGTCGCGGATCGCGGCGAGGATGTCGTCTTTTTTCCGGCTGACCGGTAGCGCCGGGGGATAGGTGATCGTCGGTACCCGGGCGCGTCGGCGTTGCACGCGCAGCGCCGCCGCCTCGATGTCGGCGGCGATCTCGGCGACCACGGCCTGGTGGGCTTCGGGGCCGCGGATCCGGCGCGCGCCGTCGACACGGCGTTGCAGGCGGTGCTGGTCGCGCACCATGAGGTCGGGTAGTCGGTCGGCCAGGGCTGCGAGCGGAGGCATCAGGAAGCAGCGTCCAACGAAGTACGGAGAGCGGGCAAGGGGGCACGGGCACCGAACCGGTTGGTCAAGCGTCCGCCGGCGCACGGGCGGTCCCGGCGCCGTCACCCACTAAATCAGGACCAGGGCCGGTCGTGCCCGTGCGCGATGTCACTCGTGTCGGCGTCACCTGGTGGCCACGGATTCTGGCTGGCAATCATGGGCGGGCTTCTGGTTACGGGCGCCGCCGGCGGGAACAGATAAAGCCGGGTGGCGTGGGTAGGAACTCTGATGATGGATACACTTGAGACAACGGTCCCGTATATGTGGGACGATCCGTTCGCGCTGCCACCGCTCGCGACGGTAGTGCTCGACAGGTGGGGCACGGTCACCAGTTGGAGCCCGGCGGCGCAGCGGTTGCTCGGCTACACACCGGAGCAGGTGTTGGGCCGACCTGCCATGTTCTTCCTCCACCAGCCGGTGGATGTCGTGGCGGTCTACGCGGCGGTCGATCGGTGCCAAGCCGATGGTGACTGGGGCGGTCTGCTGCCAGCCCGGCACGCCGACGGCCACCGGGTGGACGTCGGTCTGCGGGTCTGTTCCCTGATCGATTCACCCGACGGTCGCAGCTGGCTGCTGCTCGCCTCCGACGTGGCACAGACGCGCTGGTGGGGGGCGGACCTGTCGGTGCTGGACGGCCTGCTGTCCCGTGCGCCGATCGCCATGGCCGTACTGGACACCGATCTACGCGAGGTGTGGCTGAACGACGCGCTGGAGCAACGGGGCGGGATCTCCCGGGCCAGGCGGCTGGGGCGGCGGCCGACCGAGCTGATGGCGAGTCCGTCCCTTGAGCGCATCGAGGCGCAGATGCGCCAGGTGCTGAAGACCGGCGTACCCCTGTTGGACGTGGGGTATCAGGGCCGGACGAGCGGGGATTCCGATCGGGAACTGGCCACCTCCACGTCGATCTTCCGGTTGGCCGACTCGGCCGGGTGCGTCCTCGGTCTGTGCTACGTGTCCGTGGATGTCACCGACCGCTGGCGCGCGCAGCAGCGGTTGGCCCTGCTCACCGAGGCCAGCACCCGGATCGGCACCAGCCTTGATGTCGGGCTGACCGCACAGGATTTGGCCGACGTGGCCGTGCCGCGCCTGGCCGACTTCGTGGCCGTGGACCTCCTGGATTCGGTACTGCGCAGTGAGGAACCGACCGTGCGTTCGACGGTCGGGCGGACCCCGATGCGTCGCGCGGGGCAGCAGTCGCTGCGTGCGGGTTGTCCGGAGTCAGTCGCGAAGATCGGGGACCTGGTCGTCCTGGCAGCGCCCGCAGCCCGCTGCCTGGTCGAGGGCGAGGCCGTCCTGGAACCGGTGCTGGATCCCGACCGGAGCGTGTGGGTCGTCGACGATCCCGTGCGGGCCGCCAAGATCCACGAGTTCGGTCTCCACTCGCTGATGCTGGTCCCGATCCGGGCACGCGGTGTCGTCACGGGTGTGGCCTCGTTCGTCCGATGGGCGCGTCCTGATCCGTTCGAGGCGGACGATCTGCTCCTTGCCCAGGAGTTCGTGGCCCGGGCGGCGCTGTGCATCGACAACGCCCGCCGCTACACCCGGGAGCACACCGCTGCGCTGGCCCTGCAGCGCAGCCTGTTGCCACACCGGCTACCCGGGCAGACCGCCGTGGAGGTGGCCTGGCACTACCTGCCTGCGGACGAGAGTGCGGGCGTCGGCGGGGACTGGTTCGATGTCATCCCGCTGTCGGGCGCCCGGGTGGCACTGGTCGTCGGGGACGTGGTCGGCCATGGGCTGCACGCGGCGGCGACCATGGGACGGCTGCGCACCGCCGTGCACACCCTCGCCGGGCTGGACCTGCCCCCCGACGAGTTGCTCGCCCGCCTTGACGACCTTGTCATCCGGCTCACCGACGAGGAGGACACGGCCGCGGCGACCGCCGGCCCCGCCGTGCTGGGGGCCACCTGTCTGTACGCGGTGTACGACCCGGTCAGCCGGATCTGCTCGTTGGCCAGGGCAGGTCATCCCCCGCCCGCGATCGTCCACCCCGACGGCACCGTGGCCTTCCCCGACCTACCGGCCGGTCCGCCGCTGGGCCTCGGTGGCCTGCCGTTCGAGGCGGGTGAGATCGAGCTGCCCGAAGGCAGCCTGATAGCCCTTTACACCAACGGCCTGGTCGAGGCGCGTGACCACGACGTCGACGCCGGGCTGGGCCGGTTGCGCACGGCACTGGGGCGCGCGGAGGAGTCCTTGGAGGCCATCCGGGAAGGTGTGATCGAAGCCCTGCTGCCGGACCGGCCAGACGACGACGTGGCCCTTCTCCTGGCGCGCACCCGTACGCTCACCGCGGACCAGGTCGCATCCTGGGACCTGCCCGCGGACTTTGCCGTCGTGGCCCTCGCCCGCGCCCACACCGCGCGACAGCTGGCCCTCTGGGGCTTCGACGAAGCGGCGTTCATCACCGAACTGCTCGTCAGTGAGCTGGTCACCAACGCGATCCGGTACGCGGCCGCGCCGATCCGCCTGCGTCTCATCCGGGACCGCACCCTCATCTGCGAGGTTTCCGACGGCAGCAGCACATCCCCACGCCTGCGACATGCCCGTGCCAGCGATGAAGGCGGCCGGGGGCTGTTCCTGGTCGCGCAGTTCACCCAGCGCTGGGGCGCCAGGTACACCGCCGGGGGTAAGACCATCTGGGCCGAGCAGTCCCTGTTTCCCAGCGAAGCAGAACTCGTCCTGAACCACCCCTTGGAAGACACCATGGCCGGTGCCCTGGGCGGCGTGTGGGACGCCTTCTAGCGACGACAGCTGAGACGGGGGACGACAGCTGAGACGGGAACCGCGGCCACCTGCTGCGCGTGGCCGCGGTTCCCGTCTCAGATCTCAGATCTCAGCGAAGCTCAACTTTCACGGCGAACGACCCGGCGGGCGGTTCGTCGGCCTGTCCGTCGTCCGGTGCGTCGAGCGACCCGGCGAGAGCGTCCGAGCATCGTCATCCCTCCTTCTTCTGGCGTCCTGTGCGTTGTGCGTTGTGCGTTGTGTTGTGGGGGACGGTCAGATCGCGGCCCGTTCCGCCGTGGCCAGCTCTTCGGCCTCGCGGGCTCCCACCAGGCCCAGCGATACGAGGTCGAGCGGGCTGATGAACTCCGAAGCGAGCCGGAACCCGCCCGCGCGCGCGATCGAGTCCCGCAGCGGGATGGCCCACCGGTGCTCAAGCAGGATCAGCGCGGCCGCGGTGTCCTCGGGGATCTCAGCGAGCACATCCCAGGCTTCCTCCTCGTTGATCATCCCGCCCCGCTCGGCCGCAGCCTGCGCACCGCGTTCGGCACCTGCCTGCATGCCGGCCTCACCGCCTGCGCCCAGACCGATGAGCGCACCCACCATGGCGCCGAGCTCGACCTGCTCCTTGTCGGTCAGCTGGCTGCCGCGCACGGCCGCGACATTGCCCGCGGTGTCCTTCTGGACGACGAGGGCATCGATCACCCGCACGAGGTCGTTGTCCCGGAGCCGTTGCAGCTCGTCCTGGACTTCACCGCGGAAATCAGGCTGTTTGAAACCGAGTACCAGCAGCTGGACAGGTCCGATCGTCATGTGTGTTCCTTCCTCGCCCACGGTTGTCAGCGTTCGTGTGCACGGTGGGCTCCCTACCCCGTCGCGGCGCTCCTACCCGGTCGCGACCCTCACCCCGGCCGGGTGAGTCGCCGTCCGGCCACGCGGTATCTCCTCAGGCTTGCGGGTCGTACCATCGCTGGCCCGCTGGGAGCAGACCGTCTGCTTCGGCGGGGCCCCAGCTTCCGCGCGGGTACCGGTGTACCGGCACGGCGTCGCCGAGTACGGGGTCGATGATCCGCCAGGCGGCCTCGACGACGTCCTCGCGGGCGAACAGGATCCGCATGCCGCTGAGTGCGGCGCCGATGAGCCGGTCATACGGTCGCATGTCCGCTCCGGGCTGTTCGTTGAAGGCCAGTTCGTTCATTTGCGGACGTGCTCCGAACCCCGGTTTCTTGCCGGCCAGCGTCATCGTGATCCGCGTTTCCGGCCAGATACGGAAACGCAGTGTGTTCATGCTGCCGAACGGCTCGGCGCCGAATACGTTCTGGGGTGCCGGCCGGAATCGGATGGTGATCTCGGTGGCGGTGACGGGCATGCATTTGCCCACCCGGATGAGGATCGGCACGTCCGCCCACCGCCAGCTGTCAGCCCGCAGTCGCACCGCGGCGAATGTCTCGACCGTCGAGGTCGAGGAGACGCCTACCACATGGCGGTAGCCGTCGTACTGACCGCGGACCACCTGGTCCACTGACAGCGGTACGAGTGACTTGACCGCGTTCGCCGTGACGTCGACGAGATAGTCGAACGCGGTGCCCGGGGGAGGCTCGGTCAGCACGACGGCGAGTATCTGGAGCATGTGGTTCTGCAGCACGTCGCGGATGGCACCGGTGCGGTCGTAGAAGTGCCCACGGTCGGCCACGTCAAAGGCCTCCGCCATCGTGATCTGGATGCTTTCGACATAGGTCCGGTTGAGCACCGGCTCAAGGACGGTGTTGGCGAAACGCGTCGCCAGGACCTGCGCCACCGGATCGAGACCGAGCCAGTGGTCGACGCGGTAGATGGCGTCCTCCGGGAAGGTCTCGTGCATGGTGGCGTTGAGTTCCCGCGCGCTGCGCAGGTCGCTACCGAACGGTTTCTCCACCATCACCCGGGCACCGGCGGCCAGCCCGGCACGTCGGATTCCCTGGGCGATCGTCGCGAACAACGACGGCGGAACCTCGAGGTAGAACAGCACGCCCGCGTCCCTGGGGAGCATGGCGGCCAGTTGCTGGAAGGTCGCGTCGTCGGTGAGATCACCGTCGATGTACAGCAGGAGGTCCAGCATTCTTTTCCCCGGGTCCCCGTCCGGGTCGATGTTGTTGTGCCGCAGCGACGCGACCGCGTAGGCGCGGAACTGCTCAAGGTTCCACCCGCTCTTCGCGACGCCGATGACGGGTACCTCCAGCACACCGCGTTCAACCAGACCGACCAGCGCCGGGAACGTTTCCAGCTTCGCCAGGTCCCCGGTCGCGCCGAATATCACCAGGGCGTTCATTCGGGCGCTTTTCGGGTGTGTCATGTCGCCTCCTGCTGGGAATCGGAATTACCGGTGGCCGCCGGCGGGCCGGTGGCGCTCGCCTGCGTCCGCCGGGCGGGGGTGACGACATCCGCGCGGGAGATCCGACGCCGGAAGACGTGGTAGGTCCAACCCTGGTAGAGCAGCACCACGGGAAACAGGACCGCCGCGACGACCGTCATCACCCGCAGCGAATAGGACGACGACGAGGTGTCGGTGACGGTGAGGTCGGTTGCCGAACCCAGCGTGGAGACCATGACCCGCGGGTAGAGGTTGACGAAGATCGATGACACCGCCGCCGCCATCGTCAGCGACGTGGCCGCGAACGCCGCGCCGTCCCTGCCCTGACGGATCAGCCAGCCGGCCGCGGCAACCGCGGTGACCGTGACGGCCGCCGGGATCGCAGCCGCGCCGCCGTGCCCGGTCGACACCTGCGTCCAGACGGCGAAGGCGACGACCGCGCCGGCGACCACCGGGCTGATCCGGCTGGCGAGGCCGACAGCGCGCTCACGGACGTCACCGACGGTTTTCAGCGCGAGGAAGGCGGCCCCGTGCAGCAGGCAGAGCGCCACAACCGTGATACCGGTGAACAGCGCGTACGGGCTCAACAGGTCAGTGAGATTGCCGGCGTACTCTTGGTCGGCGCCGATCGGTACTCCATGCAGGAGATCACCCAGAGTTACACCGACGAGAAAGGGTGCGATCAGACTGCCGCCGGTCAGCGCAACATCCCAGCTGCGGTGCCAGCGGGCCGTGTCATGTTTGCCGCGGAACTCCAACGACAGCCCGCGGCCGATGAGCGCGACCAGCAACAGCACGAATGCGGGGTAGAAACCGGAGAACATCGTCGCGTACCAGGAGGGAAAGGCGGCGAACATGCCGGCTGCCGCGACGATCAGCCAGACCTCGTTGGCATCCCAGACCGGCCCGATGGTGGCGAGCGCGACCCGTCGACCGGTGTCATCCCGGCCGGCCTTGTTCCGGTCTGCCTTGTTCCGGCCGACGATGCCGGCGAGCATGCCGACGCCGAAGTCGAAGCCCTCCAGCACGAGAAAACCGGTCCACAGTACCGCGATAACGATGAACCAGAAGGCGGTCAACGTCATGATGGCCTCAGTATCCGACGCGGGCCGTGGCCGGACCGCCGCCGGTCGCGGGCGCGGGCGCGGGTGGGAGTTCCAGTTCTCGGCGTGCGTACCGAAGCATCAGGATCGCGTCGACGACCCCGAGAACGGCGTACAGAAGGACGAACACGCTGAGGCTGGCGACGATCGTCGCTGTACCCACCGACGGCGACCGGGCATCGCTTGTCAGCGCCAGACCCTGGACGATCCACGGCTGGCGTCCGTTCTCGGTCAGCAGCCAGCCGGCGGTGTTCATGAGGAATGGCAGCACCGCTGACCACACGGCCAGCCGGAGAAACCATCGAGAGTGTTCCAGTCGCTGTTTGCGCAGCAGCCACGCGCCCCATACCGACAGCAGGAGGACAGCGCCACCGAGATAGGCCATCACCCGCATCGACCAGTACTGGACGAAGACGTTGGGTATGTAGTAGCCGGGACCGTAGCGCTGTTCATACTGCGTCTGCAGCTCGTTGAGGCCGATGACTTTTCCGTTCCAGCTGCTGGTCGCCAGGACCGACAGCAGATGCGGGACCTGGATGATTTTCGACGGGTTCTGGTCGTTGTTTCCGCCGCCGGTCTGGAACAGCGAGAACGAGCACGGCTGGCAGGTGTACCATTGTGCCTCGGCCGCGGCTATCTTCATCGGCTGGAAGTCCGCCTCGACGATACCGAGGTGGCTGCCGACCATGATGGCGAGCAGGGAACCGGGGACGAGAACGACGATTGCGAGCCGGGCCGACCGGTGGAACACCGCCGGGCTCGACCCGTTGCGCAGGTGCCAGGCGGACACGGCGAGCATCACCACGGCCGCGGTCACCAGCGACGCCAGCACAACGTGGAGAAAGCCCCACACGAACACGGTGTTGGTCAGGACCGCCCAGATGTCGGTGAGCTGCGCGCGGCCGGTGGCCCTGTTGACCGTGTACCCGACCGGGCGCTGCATCCACGAGTTCGCCGCCATGATGAACGCGGCCGAGGCGACGCCGCCGACGGCCACTGCCCAGATGGTGGCCAGATGGACCCGGGCGGGCAGCCGGTCCCAGCCGAACAGCCACAGGCCGAGAAAGGTCGACTCCAGGAAGAAGGCCGCGAGCCCCTCCATCGCCAGTGGCGCCCCGAAGACGTCGCCGACAAATCTCGAGTAGATCGACCAGTTCATGCCGAACTGGAACTCCTGGACGAGCCCGGTGACCACTCCGATTGCGATGTTGATGACGAGAAGCGTCCCGAAGAAGTGCGTCAGTCGTAGATATTCCGGGCGACGGCTCCGGTACCAGGCCGTCTGCAACAACGCGGTGAGAAAACCCAGTCCTATCGTCAGCGGCACAAATAGGAAGTGATAGATCGATGTGGTGGCGAACTGCAACCGTGCCAGGTCAGTCGTTGACACATCCACATCCCGATCCAGATCCAGGCGCGCGGGGCTGACGTCCCGGCACAGGCAACTGGATACTGTATGGCGTCGCCTCGCCTACCCTGGGTGATGGCGGGCGCGAGTGCGGCTCAGGTGCGGCTCAGGATCTGGCGAGCCGCTGGGCCAGCGATTGTTCCGCGGGGCGCAGCGCGGCCACAGCTTCCGCGCGGACCGACCAGCGGCTGGAACCGGTCGGACCATCCAGCCGGCCTCTGCCCAGGGCCTGGGTAATTCGTTGCCGAACAGCCTGTTCCTCGGCCGCATCACAGGCGAAGAGCGTGCGTATCGTGACTGACTGGCCGGAATGTTCCGGGATGGCGGTGTGATGTGGCCATCGGCAGCTGCCCAGGTGCTCCCAGTGGCCACACAGCTCAACGGTCACAGCCGCGCCCGGCGCCTGCTCATCGGCATCTGCCACCAGCTCCAGGGCAGCCTCATGAACGAATGTCTGGCGCACACCGGCAGGATACGGCCTGGGTCCATCGGCGTTGACAATTGTGGCTACACAACTACTAGATGTTCACCCGGTCGCTGCCGGTTGTCTGCGGTCGATCGGAACAATATGTTGATGGCAGAGCCGCCAGTAGTCATCTTTGGTCCCGGTAGGCACAGCGACAGTTGGTGGGCGCTCCTGCCCTCCACTGAAGTGCTCCGTTCCCCGCATTTTAACGATCTGCTTGCCCTTGTGGAGCGTGCGATGGCGAAAGAGGAGCCAGGCCGCCCGTTCACCCTGACACTCGACCATCGCGGCATACGCGAACCAGGCGCGAGACCTCAGGCATCGCACCACGGTGGTGCAGCTCAGCACGTCAGCTCTGTGTGTGTGCGAACTGCCACTGACCAGGACTGACCAGGACTGACGTGGACGGGGCTGCCAAAACCCCGTCCACGTCAGCTGGTCAGCTGGTCAGGCGAGGCTACCGACGGCAGTGCGCGCTTCGATGATGGGCAGCGGTCCGGTGTACACGTCGGCGTAGTGGGACTCTTTCCGGACTTCGTAGACCCAGCTCTTGCTCACCGTGATGCCGCGGGCTGCGAGGAACGCCAGAGCCTGGCTGGCGGAGCCGTTGGTCTGTTCCAGGGCATGCACGATCGCCTCCCGCTTGTCGGCGATATCCAGCGTTGGGGACGGCGGAACCCCGTCGAATCCGCCGACATCCCCGCTGTCCAGGTCGCCACCGACCAGGGACGTCATCGCGGCATGGGACGCGAAGATCGGCACGAGATCGCCGACGGGGCGCTGGGCGTCGCCGTGGACAGCGTGCTGGGCCTCGCGGTAGGTCTCGCGGTGGGCCTCACGCAGGCGCGGAACGCCCAGCGTGTTGCCGGCTGCATCGGCCGCAATGCCGGCCCCAATGCCGGCCGCAATGCCGGCCCCAATGCCGGCCCCAATGCCGGCCCCACGGTCGGCCGCGATGTCTGCGGTGAAGTCGTCACGCAGGTGGCGGGCCGAGGGCGCGTGGCTCGCGGCAAGGCGCCTGCCGACGACCCGGATCTGGCGCATGAGCAGTTCATAGGAGCCGAGCAGCGCCAACGCCGGCCAGCCCGCGATGACACGGGCGGTCAGATTGGGTTCGGCGTGCAGCACGTTGGCGGCGAGGGACGCGAAGGCCCCCATGGTCAACAGGAGGTAGGACAGCCAGGACCGGCTCCGGCCGGCACGGCGGTCCGCCAGCATCGTCATGGATGCGGCCAGCATGAGGCCGTCCACACTGAACGGAATGACCGCCGCGGCGGTGGAGTCCTCGCCGTGGTCCAGTGCGACACCGCGCATGTGCCGGTAGGAGACGAACGCCGCCACCGCGGCGACGGTGACCACCGCCACGACCGTGGCCGCGCTGATCGCGCGATCCATCCAGCCTGACCCTGTGTCGGTCTCCGCTCCCGGTCGGCCGTCCTCCGCTGGCAGGAACACAGGATCCCCTCCCACTGTTGAGGCTTTACTCGTTGACACAACGTCCCGCGTGACTACGTCGATAGCCTGCCACCTCCTCGCATCCACACCACACCAGGGCGCCCTTCGGCGTCACACCTATACGCTCTGCTCATGTCCTGTCATGCCGGGTCCATCGGTCGCGGCGTCGCCAACGGGCCGGACCTGCTGCGTGCCTTGTTCGCCTACGTGGACGGGGTCATCGGCGATGAGCCGGTGCTCACTGTCGACCCAGCTGTTGCGATCCGTGCGGACCGGGACGAGCGCGACGCCCGCGATGCCCGCCGTGCTGAGGGAGTCACCGAAGGTGTTGGGTGGTGACCGACGGAGCCGGGGTACCCGTGCCTCGCGCAGCGATGGACGGGGAGCGATGTGGCGAGGTGCGTGCCCCAGCCTCGCGACGCCGCGTCCCCTATTGCCGGTCGCTCTTACTGCCGAGGATCTGGGAACTCCGTGACAGCCTGACCGCCTATGACGCGGCGTACCTCGCGGCCGCGGAACACTGCGACGCGCCGTTGGTCACCCGGGACAAGGAGCTGCTCGCCCATGCCGGGCGGGCGCGGTGCCCGATCCACGCGATCGGCCCTGTTGCGTAGCCGAAGAGCAGCTCGTACTTCGCCCGCAGCGCAGTGTTCATCCTGACCATCGTCAGTCTCCCACCGGGTAGCCGTATTCACGCAGTCGGTTACGGGCGATGGCGCGCTCCCGATTGGCGTTGGCCGTCGCGGGCCGGCTGCGTCGGCGACGTCTGGAAACCGGGTTAAACCCAAACGTGGTCACGATCGGGGCGAGGCCTTCGTCGGGTGAGGTGCCGGACGGCCTGGCCCTTGTTGCCCATCCGGTTCAGGTGTATGAGTCCGACGGCTGGTATGGACGTGCAGTATGGGAAGTCATGCTCGCCAAGCAGTATGACGAGTGGTCACATCACTGTTCCAGACCTGAGCTGGGTCGGCTGCGCTGAACATCGGCCCGGCTTCGCGGGAGACTGTCCGGGGAAACTCATGGCTTCGGGCTTTCCTGCCGCCTCCGGCATACCATGCCGGATATGCCCCCCTGTGGCGCTGTCGGGCGGTCGACGGACATGTGCCCCGGCGTCGGCGCAGCGCGAAAGGGATGGTGTCGATCCCATCGGATGGCCTCGTGGAGGTCCGGACGACCCCCCGAGTCGCCCGGACCGGGATCAACATCGGGTCAGCCCTGCCGGGAGAATTAGGAGTCAACTGATAATGGGGGGCGGGTTCAAACGGTAGTCGCCGACCCTGAGCCGGAGCACACCCGAAGGCTCGCCGACGAGTGCCCGCACCCCAGGGGACGGGGATCATCCGCCAGCCGTGTCACCGCCATCAACACCCGGCGAGCCGTAACACCGTCCAGCTTGCGCAGCTCACGCAGGGCCCGTGTCGTCCACTCGATCTCGTACGCCACCGTCAGGTCAGGCCGAACTCGGCCATCACATCCCGGTGCGGCACGCGGGCCTCGCCGGACGCGAGCGCAGCCCGTGCAGCGGTCAGATCGGCCTCGTCCTCAGCCGCTTCCAGCTCCCGCAGATCCTCGATCGAGATCACCGCGGCCACCGCACGGCCATGGCGGGTGAGCAAGATCCGCTCATGTGCATGTTCAGCCTTGGACACGATCTCACCGAGATGATCCCGCGCTTCACTGATCGGCATCTCGCTCACACCCCACCTTGTACAAACTGGGGGATCAAGAGGCACTCGTACCCGTCAGCGACCCGGGACGTCACGGGCCGGGAGCCTGCAGCGGCTCGGCAGAACCGTGCCAGCGTAAGGGACCGGTAGTCCCGAAACTGTCGGACACGTCCGGTACAACAACTGTGCCGCCGGCGTCCGGCAGGTGGCGGGTTGATGGACGAGCCGATCGTGGGGGATGTCGTGGGCACGCGTCAGGACGACGTCAGGGCACGGTCGCTGCGTCTGCTGGACTACCTCGCGGCTCTCTCCCAGGAGCTGTCGGCGAAGCCGAAGCGGCGCCTGGCCGACTACGAGCCGCCGCCGATCCGGCCGGCCGACGTCCCGGCGCACCCTGGGGTAGTTCTGGGCCCGGGTCCTGACCGGGATGCGTGGCTTGCGGTGGGGAAGGTGGAGGAGCCGGTCGCGCCGGTGCTGCCGCGGTCGCTGGCAGGTCATGTGTCCTCCGCCACGATCACGTTGTCCGGGCCGCCGCTGCTGCCGGTCGACTTCGACGAGTCCGCGGAGCGCGAGGGCGAGGATCCGGGCCCGGTGCGGGCGGGCCCGGTGCGGGCGGAGCTGGTGCGGGCCGAGCTGGCACGGTGGGTCGCCGGGTACTGGCAGCCCTGGGCGGAGCGGGCCCGGCCGGCACGCCACGCCAGGGCGCTGTACCAGCGCCTCTACGACCTGCGACTGCGCCTGCAGCGGGACAGCGCGACCCACGAGTTGATGTGGGGCCACGGCGTGCTGTCGTGGTCGGTGCAGGGCGAGGCCGTCAACCATCCACTGCTTCTCACGCCGGTGACCATCGGGATGGACCCTGAGACCGGGGTTCTGTCGGTCGTGCCGGACGGGCTGCCGGCGGTGGAGACCGACCCGTTGCAGGGGCTGGGGCTCGCCGCGCTCGCGGAGCTGGCCGAACTGCGGGAACGGGTGCGGGCGAGCCCGCCGGATCCGTGGTCCGAAGGTGGCCTGGCCGAGGTGTACGCCCAGGCCGTCGCGCCGCTCGGCCTCGACGCGCACGTGGCACCCGGCCCAGCGGTGCCCGTCCCGGCCGCGGCAGCGGTGCTGGTCGACACGTGGGTGCTGTTCGTCCGGCCGCGCCCGGCGCAGCACCGGCGTTTCTACACCGAGCTGCGCCAGGTGCTCGCCGAGGCCGACACCTTCGCGGAGGCGTTCGCCGCGATCGTGGCGGAGGAAGACAACGGAACGGCGGCGGGCGGTGACGGTGACCGCGAGAACGGGGGCGCGGGCGACGACGGTTGGGATGCGATCGGGGAGCGGCTGCTCATGCCGTTGCCCACGAACGACGAGCAGGAACGCATCGCCGTCAGGCTCGCCCGTTCCCGCGGTGTCACGGTGCAGGGGCCGCCCGGCACGGGTAAGAGCCACACGATCGCGAACCTGGTCAGCCATCTGGTTGCCCACGGCAGGCGGGTGCTGGTCACCGCGCACAACGAGCAGGCGCTCGCGGTACTCCGCGAGAAGATCCCGGCGGAGCTGCGCGACTTCTCCATCGCGGTGCTGGGCTCCAATCAGGCCGCGCTCGGAGAGCTGCGCGCCTCCGTCCAGACCATCATGGACGCGGTCTCGGGCATCGAACCGGTCGCGGAGACCGTCATGCTTGAGGCGCTCGGGCGCGACCTCGACGCGGCCCGGACCCGCGAGCGCAACCTCCAGTTGCGCCTGGTGGAGCTGCTCCGCGACGAGGCCGCGGAGTTTGCGCTCCCCGAGGGGCCGGCGAAGGCCGCACAGGTCGGCGCCTGGCTCGCCCGCCACGAGCCGGAGTGGGGCCGCATCCCGGACCGGCTTTCGGTTGATCAGCGTCCACCACTGAGTGCCGCCGAATTCACCGACCTGATGCACCTTGCGGGCGCGACGGATGCGGCCGACGCGGCTGCCGCCCGCTGTGTGCTTCCGGATCTCACGGCAATCCCGTCCGCCGGGGATCTCATCACGCAACACCGTGCCCTCGACCGCCTCCGGGACGAACTCGCGGATCTTGAAGAGCGGGGTGTCGTGCTGCCCGCCGTCGACACGCTCGGCGGACCGGCGCTCGCAGCCCTGGTCGGCGACGTCGCGCAGGCGGCTGCCCTGATCGCCGAGCTCGAGGAGCCGTGGTTGTCCAGCCTGCGCGGCCAGGTCGCCCAGTCCGCGAGGCTGGCCGGGTTCTGGTCGGAGCAGGCCGGGGCGCTCGCCGAATGCGCCGGCACGCTCGTGGACGCGCGGCGCCGGACGTCCGGTAGAGAGATCGTCGTTCCGGACGGTGACCCCCGTCTGCAGGAGGGTTTTCTCGACGAGTTGGAATCCCGTTTCGCCGGGGGTAGGGGCATCCCGCGCTTCGGTAACAAGGGCCTGAAGGAGTTCCACGCCACCGCCCGGGTCGACGGTTTCGAACTGCGGACCCCCGCCGACGTCGACGCCGTCCGGGCGGCGGTCCGCGAGCGGGTAACCCGGGCGAGCGCGGGTCGCCGGTACGGCGAACTGGTCAGCCACCTGCACGCGCCACCGCTGTCCGCCGATGGTCCGGCTTTCCTCCCCGGGCTCGAACATGCCGTCAACCTGCTGCGTAGCGCGATCAGCTGGGAGACCACGGGCGCACCGGCGCTGGTGGCCCGGCTGCGCACAGTGCTACCCGATGCCCCGGCACGGCCTACCGGCGCGCAGCTGCGAGAGATCGCCGACGTGCTCGCGGCGGCCGCGAAGCGGGGTGATGAACAGGCGCTGACGGCGCGGCTCGACGAGCTCGGAACGGCCCTCGAGGCCGGGCAGGGGCAGCCGGGCGCGAGCCCGCTGTGGGGCGTGCTGCGCGACACCCTTGCCCGCCGTGACTTCGCTGCCTGGCAGGCGACCTGCGAGGAGATCGCCCGCTTGACCGGCCTGGGGCCCGCTCTGACTCGCCGGGACCTACTGGCCGGGCTACTCGCCGTCGCCGCGCCGGTCTGGGCCGGCCGCGTCATCGACTCCGGGGGAGACACCGCCGTCTGCGGCCGGCCGCAGGACCTTGCCCGGCTGTGGCTGTGGCGCCACGCCCAGACCTGGCTGGAGGTTCTACTCGGTCGGGGTGACGCTGAAGCGCTCCAGCGGCAGATCACCGATGCCGGGGCACAGGTGCGCCGGCTGGTGCTGGAGTCGGCCGCCCGCGGGGCACGGCTCGGCATGCACCGCAGCCTGCGGGATGATCAGCGGCGCGCGCTTGAAGGGTGGCTCCAGGCGCTGGCGAGGATCGGCAAGGGCACCGGCAAGTTCGCCGGAAAGTGGGAGGCCGAGGCCCGCGCCCAGATGCCGGCGGCGATGGGGGCCGTCCCCGTCTGGATCATGCCGATCCACCGGGTGCTGGCGAGCTTCGACCCTCGCCGCACCGATCTGTTCGACGTGGTCATCGTCGACGAGTCCAGCCAGTGCGATGTGCTGTCCCTCGGTGTTCTCGCGCTCGGACGCAAGGTCGTCATCGTGGGTGACGACAAGCAGATCAGCCCGGCGGCTGTCGGTGTGAACCGGGAGCGCGTCTTCGAGCTGATCGATTCCCATCTGCCCGACCTGCCGCAGCGCTCCCTGCTCGACGTGGAGGCCAGCCTCTACGACACCGCGAGCCGGGTGTTTCCGGGAAAGGTGCTGCTGCGCGAGCATTTTCGGTGCGTACCGGACATCATCGAGTTCTCCAACCGCTTCTACGACGGGAAGATTCTGCCGCTGCGGGAGGCGACCGATCTCGGCATCGGCATCGGCCTCGGCCTCGGCATCGGCGCGCCGGTCCGGCCGGTCCGGGTGCCCGACGGGGCACGCACCCGCGGCCAGTACGGCGACGTCAACGAACCCGAGGCGCTCGCTCTCGTCCAGCAGATCCTCGACTGTTGCGACGATCCGGCGTACGACGGCATGACCTTCGGGGTCGTCACCCTGCTGGGGACCGGGCAGGGACGCCTGATCGAGCAGACGCTCGTGGACAAGCTCGGCGCCGAGGAGTATGAGCGCCGGCGGATCCGGGTCGGTGACCCCTACAACTTCCAGGGTGACGAGCGGGACGTCATCTTCGTGTCGGTCGTCGCCGACGACAACCGCTCCGCCGCGACCCGCAAGGCCGACCAGCAGCGCATCAACGTCGCGGCCAGTCGTGCCCGCGACCAACTGTGGATTTTCCACACCGTGGATCACGCCGTGCTGCATCCCGATGACGTCCGTGGGCAGCTGCTCGCCTACGCCTACGGCGTCAACACACCGCGGGCGCGGGCCGAAGCCCTCGAGGACCGGTGCGAAAGCGACTTCGAGCGTGCCGTTCTGCGGGATCTTCTGCGCCGCGGCTACCGGGTGTCCCCGCAGCACCACGTCGGTCATTGCCGTATCGACCTGGTCGTAGAGGGCGCCCGTGACCGGCTCGCGATCGAATGCGACGGTGACACGTTCCACGGTCCGCAGCAGTGGGAAACCGATCTTCGACGTCAGCGGGTGCTTGAGCGGCAGGGTTGGAAATTCTGGCGGGTCCGGGGTTCGGCGTATTTCCGCGATCCGGTCGCCGCGCTCGCGTCACTGTGGAAGCGACTCGACGAGCTGGACATCCATCCCACAATCGTCAGCTCGGGACGCTGACGACGAGTCGCGGCACGCTGACACGGCCACCGCCTGTGCATGGAGACGACCGGATCAGATCCGGGTAATGATCGGGGTCGAGTCGGGTTCGGCGCTGGGCCGAGCCGACGTCTGTGGATGCCGAAGCCCGGGATCACTGATGGCTGGCGGGCTGCTCCTGGCCCACCTGCCGGGCGTAGAGGCGGGCGTAGGCGCCCCCTGCTGCCAGCAGTTCGCCGTGCGTGCCCTGTTCGACAACCGTGCCCGCGTCCAGGACGTGGATGGCGTCGGCGTCGACGATCGTCGACAGCCGGTGCGCGATCACCACCCGGGTGCGTCCGGTGCCCAGCCGGGACAGCGCCTCCTGCACGACGTTCTCGGTCAGCGAGTCCAGCTGCGAGGTGGCCTCGTCCAGGACGAGCACGGGCGGGTCGGCGAGCAGGACCCGGGCAAGGGCGAGCCGTTGACGTTCCCCGCCGGAGAGCTGGTAGCCGCGGGCCCCGACCATCGTCTCGACACCCCGCGGCAGCTTGTCCAGCAGCGGGCGCAGGCCGGCGTCGACCGCGGCGGTGGCCACATCCTCGTCGCTGGCCTCGAGCCGTCCGTAGCGGATGTTCGTGGCAATCGTTTCGTGGAAGAGGTACGGATCCTGGGGGACGACGCCGACGAGCGCCCGCAGTTCCTCCCAGTCCATCACGGCGAGGTCGACGCCGCCGCACAGGATCCGGCCGCGGTCGGGTTGATAGATGCCGGCGAGCAGGGAGCCCAGGGTGCTCTTGCCCGCACCGCTGGACCCGACGACCGCGGTCTTCTCCCCGGACCGGACGTCCAGGGTGAGGTCGCGCAGATTCCACCGTTGCATGTCGTCCCTGGCCGGGTCCCCGCGACCACCGTGCAGCGTCGCAGGGTCCTCGTCGGGGTCACCCACATACCACCAGCGGCGCCGTGGATCGCGTCCCGCGGCGGACCAGGCGTCCTGCCGGCCCTGTCGGTAGCGGAACCAGACGCGGTCGATGAGCAGGTCCGGGGCGGCCCTGGTAGCGGCCGGTGCGCAACGCTGACCGGGTACCGGTTCGCGGACGGCCGTTCCGGCGCGCTGACCAGCGATGTCGGCGCGGTGACCAGTCGTGCTGGTCGTGGTGCTCGCCGTGGCCCTGGTGGTCGTGGTGGTCGTGGTGGTCGTGGTGGGCAGGTTGCGGGGATCGGGCGGGATGTCGAGCAGGCCGAAGATCCGCTCGACGCCGACGCCGGCCTCCAGCAGGTCCGAGCGGCTCTCCGCCAGACTCGTGACCGGCCGGTAGGCGTACAGCAACGCGGACGCGAAGGCGATCAGCGTGCCGATCGAGGTGCGTCCGCTGCTCACCAGCCAGCCCCCGAACCCCATCACCGCGACGACCGCGACGGCGGCGCCGGCCGAGGACATCAGCCCGGCGACCGCGGAAACTCGGGTGCGCCGCACAGCGATCCGCTCCAGGTCGTCGGCAACGGTCGCGAACCGTGCCGATTCGTGGTCGGTACGGCCGAACAGCCGGACGTGCAGCGCACCGGCGACGCCGCTGGTGTCGGCGAGCTGGGCGAAGTGCGCGGACCGCAGCTTTATGTGCTGCCGGGTCAGTTCGCGGCCACGGCGCCGGCCGAGGGTCGTCAGCGCGAACACGCCGGGGGCCAGCAGCACCGCCAGCAGGCTCAGCCGCCACTCCAGGACGAAGACGGTGGCCGTGCCGACCATGGCGGTGACCGCGGCGGTGATCGCGTGCGGCATGGAGACGGAGACGGCGGCGCGGACCTCGTGCACGTCGTTGCCGAACAGCGACAGCAGCTCGCCCTGGCGCTGACCCGGGAAGAAGCCGAACGGCAGCCGCAGCAGATGGTCGTGGACGGTGACGGTGACGCGCCTGGTCACCGTCTCACCGAGCCGCGAGCCGATCACCCTGGACGCCGCGCCGGTCACGGCGTCGAACACGAACACCACCAGCAGCAGTGCCACCTGGGGGAGCAGCGCGGACGTGCCCGGCACGGCCAGGCCGTGGTCGATCAGGTGCCGCAGGATGAACGGGGTCGCGGTGAAGGACAGGGCGCCGACCAGGTTCAGCGCGATGATGGCGAGGACGCGGCCGCCCTGGTCGTCGAAGAACCGGACGCAGCGGGCGGCCGTCGGGCTTGCGGTGAGCCGGGCGAGCACGGTGGCGGCGAGCCGTGGGATGAGGGGCGGCGGCAGGGTCGGGCCGTCCGGTGGGGTTGGGCCGTCCCGTGCGGTGGAAGCAGCGGACACGCATCCCCCTTCAGCCAGGCCCGCGCAGCCCGCTTCCCGCGGCCCGCCCTCGGGTACCTCCGGCGCCCGCGCGTAAGCATGCTGGATGCGTGACCGCTCGGACACCGCATCCATCATCGCCGGACCGGCCGACGGCGTGCACCGGTTTTCCGCAACCGGTCGTGGTCCTTATCCGGTCGTGGTCCTTATCCGGCCGCGGCCACCGTGGCCATGGCGGCGACCGCGGCCGGCTGGTCGAACTGCGTCCGGTACAGCTCCTCGTACCGTCCGCCGGTGGCGAGCAGCTCGGTATGGGTGCCGCGTTCCACGACCCGTCCGTCCTCGATGACGAGGATGAGGTCCGCGGAGCGGATGGTGGACAGCCGGTGGGCGATCACCACCGCGGTCCGTCCGGTGAGTGCCTCGGCCAGGGCCGCCTGTACCGCGGCCTCGGAGGTGGAGTCCAGGTGTGCGGTGGCCTCGTCGAGGATCACTACCCGTGGCCGTGCCAGCAGGAGCCGGGCGATGGTCAGGCGCTGGCGTTCGCCGCCGGACAGCCGGTAGCCGCGTTCGCCGACGACGGTCTCCAACCCGTCGGGCAGACTCTTGACGAGGTCGGCGAGCCTGGCGCGGCGCAGCGCATCCCACAGGTCGTCCTCGGTAGCCTCCGGGCGTGCCAGCAGGAGGTTCGCGCGGATCGACTCGTGGAACAGGTGCCCGTCCTGGGTGACCATCCCGAGCGTCGCGCGGATGGACTCGGCGGTCAGCTCGCGGACGTCGATCCCGGCCAGGCGCACCGCGCCGGTGTCGACGTCGTAGAGCCGGGCCGTCAGCTGCGCGATCGTGGACTTCCCGGCGCCCGACGAGCCCACCAGCGCCACCAGCTGCCCGGGTTCAACCCGGAACGACACGTTATGGAGAATCTCGACACCGCCACGGGCGTCGAGCACGGCGACCTCCTCCAGCGATGCGAGCGAGACCTTGTCCGCGGGCGGGTAGCTGAAACTGACGTCGTCGAATTCCACCGCCACCCCTCCTTCTGGCACCCGTTGCGCGTCCGGGCTGTCTGCGATCAGCGGTTCGAGGTCCAGCACCTCGAACACCCGTTCGAAGCTTACCAGAGCGCTCATGACTTCCACCCGGGCGCTGGCCAGCGAGGTCAGCGGGGCGTAAAGGCGGGTGAGCAGCAGCGCGAGCGCGACGACGGCACCGGGTTCCAGCTGCCCACGCAGCGCGTAGAAACCACCGAGCCCGTAGACGAGGGCAAGCGCCAGCGCCGAGACCAGGGTCAGCGCGGTGATGAACACCCACTGCACCATCGCCGAGCGTATTCCGATGTCACGGACCCGCCGTGCCCGTAGGGCGAACGCGGCGGACTCGTGCGCGGGCCGGCCGAACAGTTTCACCAGCGTCGCGCCGGGCGCGGAGAAACGCTCGGTCATCTGCGTGCTCATCACCGCGTTGTGGTTGGCCGCCTCGCGTTCGAGCCGGGCCAGTCGGCTGCCCATCCGCCGAGCGGGAAGGACGAAGACCGGTAGCAGCAGCAGCGCGAGCACGGTGATCTGCCAGGAAATTCTGATCATCACGACGAGGGTGAGCAGGAGCGCGACGATGTTGCTGACCACGCCGGAGAGCGTGTTACTGAAGGCCCGCTGCGCGCCGATGACGTCGTTGTTCAACCGGCTGACCAGCGCGCCGGTACGGGTGCGGGTGAAGAAGGCGACGGGCATCCGCTGGACGTGGTCGAACACGGTGGTGCGCAGGTCGAGGATCAGGCCCTCGCCGATGGTTGCCGACAGCCACCGGGACACCAGCCCGATGCCGGACTCGGCCACCGCGATGACGGCGATGAGCACCGCGAGCCCGACCACGACGTGGACGGCCTCGCCGCGCACGATCGCGTCGACGACCCGGCCCGCGAGGACCGGTGTGGCGACCGCGAGGACCGCCGTCACGACGCTGAGCAGCAGAAACCAGGTCAGCTGCCGGCGGCGCGGCCGGGCGAACCCACCGATGCGCCGCAGGGTGGCCTTGGAGAAGGGGCGCCGTTCGTCCTGCGTGTTCATCGCGCTGTGCATCGACCGCCACGCGGTGACGTCCATGCTCATGGGGTACCTCTGCTCATGGGTTACCTCTCGGTGGCGCCGGGTCGCTACCGGCGTGCAGCGCCGGCCGTCCAGGGAAGGCTAGAGGTTCAAGCGAACTTCAGGTCAAGCGCGCCCGGACCTGTCCTGCCACCTGCCCGCGCCCACCGCCGGTCCGGCCGGCCACCTCGGCAGATCATGACGGTGGTGGGGGTGGGTACAGTCGGGGCGTGGCGCGTGCGGTCCTGCGAGAGCTCCGGTTGACGGCCTTCAAGTCGTTTGCCGGGGCGACGCTGCCGCTCGCTCCGCTCACCGTCCTGACGGGCCGCAACAGCAGCGGGAAATCCAACGCTCTGGACGGGATCGAGGTCCTGGCCCGACTGGCCGGTGGGGAGGATCTCGCCGACGCGCTGGACGGCAGGCGGCGTGAGGGCGGTCCTGTCCGCGGCGGTTCACGGGGATGCGCTCCGCACGGGACCACGTCATTCCAGCTTGGTTGCACGGTGGCGGTGGACGGCGAGGAAATCGTCTTCGATGTCGAAGTACAGGTCGAACCCGAGCTGCGGGTCCTTTTCGAGAGCCTCGCCGGCCCGGCCCCGTCGGAAGCGTCCCCGGCAATTGAGCGCAGGATTCTCCTGGAGGGCCACGCATCTCCCGACGGCTCGGCGGCCGTCGATGCAGCCGTTTACAACGGAAAGCGTGGGCGGAACCCCCGCTATTCTTTCCGTGACTCACGGCTCCTCATCACCCAGCTGCCCGCCCGTCTCGTTCCGCAGAACACAGCGGACCGGGCGGTGATCGCTGCTGCGGCGGCCGTGACCGGAGCACTTCGTGGAACGTTCCATCTCGATCCCGTGCCGCACCTGATGCGGGACTATGTGCCGGGGCGGGACACCGAACTGCGGCGGACCGGCGCCAATCTGTCGGCGTCGCTCGGCCGCCTGCGGCAGGACGACCTCGGGACTTTCAACCGGCTCGTTGCCCTCGTCCGCGAAGTGGCCGATGCGCAGGTTCGGGAATTGATTGTCACGGAGTCCGGACTCGGTGACGTGATGCTTGCGATCCGAGAGGGCAAGGACCGGCAGGATGTGACGCCTGCGCGGGAGATGAGCGACGGGCTGCTTCGCTTCATCGCCATTGCCACCGCACTGCTCACCTCAAACCGAGGCCTCGATATCGACCAGGGCCTGCTGGCTCCGGGCGGGCCGCCGGCCGGCGTGCTGCTTGTGATCGAAGAATTGGAGAACGGCCTGCATCCTTCGCAGGCCGTCCGTGTCATGCGGTTGATCCAGGAGACAATCAGGGAACTGGACAATCAGGTGATTTTTACGACCCATAGCCCCGCGCTGCTCAACGCGCTACCGGGAAGCGCGAACGACGATGTGATCGTCTGCTATCGGGACGTCGATGATGGCTACAGCCATCTTGACCGCCTGACCGACCTCCCTGGTTACGCCGAAGCCATGGCCGCTGGTCGGCTCGGTGATCTCATGTCGAGTGGCCGCCTGGTGCGACCGGAGGAACGTCGGACCGACTTCGCGGAGTTCAACCGGTTGTTGGGCATCGAATGAGACGACCGGTCTGGTTCGTTGACACCTCCATCTTCCTGAACCTGTTAGACATTCCGGGGTTTTCGCAGGACCGGGAACGTGTGGTCGATGATTTCCGGGCGAAACAGAAGTCGGGAAGTCTCATTCTTCCGGTCGCCGCGGTCATCGAAACCGGGAACCATGTCGCCCAGTTGAAGAACGGTCTCGCGCGGCGCGAGGCAGCCCGGAAGTTCGGCGACGCACTGCTGCTGGTATCGGACGGCCGTGCTCCCTGGGAGTTGAACAGCTCGAAATGGGACGACGACTTCCTCCACCGGCTCGTCTCCGGCGGAATGACTGGTCTGACCCTGGTCGAACACGCGATCCGCGGAGTCGGGTGCGGGGATCTGTCGATCCTGGTTGAACGTGAGATCTACCGGGAACGCACCGGACTCTCGGACGTCCGGATCTGGACGCTGGACGCGAAGCTGGCGGCGCACAGCTGACCTCGTCCGATTCGGCCGGCGGCGGCAGGGTTGCCTTCCGACGGCATCGTCGTCCAGCGCGACGATGCCCACGACTGCCGCACTATGCGGGAACTGGGAGCCAACCCTTGTCGCTGAGGGTGCCCCATGTCACCTCGAGCTGCTCTTCGGAGAAACGTCGCTTACGGGCGCTCCACGCGTAGGTACGCTCCATCGCGGTTTGGAGAGTCGTAGCGCCCTCCTGGGCCGCGACCCAGTGCAGGGTGGCGAGGAGCTCGAGGCCGAAGGGTGTCTCGAACCCTTGGACGAGGTCTGCGACGCGGTCGAACCGGGCACGCGTCGCGGACTGGCCGGCGAGGAAGGACTCTGCGTCGGTGACTGCGCCTGGTAGCAGCGCGAGCTCATTGTCTGGTACATCGCCGCTGTCGGCGTAGCCGGAGATGAGATGGCCTTCGACGGCATGCAGTACATGTCGCAGGTTCTCGGCATAGGGGCCGTAGAAAGCCTTGGCGTAACGCAGTCGCAGTGGTTCACCAGCTTCCTGCATGAAGTACATGAGTTTGTGGACTTCAAGGAGCGTGACGAAGGGATCCATCAGCCCGTCAAGATAGCGAGAGACCAGGGCGACGAGCGCGGCGCGGCCCGGCGTCATGATCGGCACCTCGGGTCGTGCGGATACAACTGGTTCCGCCACGCTGCCACGTGGATCAAAGAGAATCACACGTACATTGTCGATGATCGCGGGCGGACAGTCTACGTGGACGATGTGGTCGAGTGTGGGCTGAACGTCGCAACTGCCGATTGACCGTACGCCGCTCATCCGACACGATCGTCGGCCCGCTGGTGGATGCCGGTTCCAGCCGACCGTTTCCTGGGTGCTGCGCGGGGCAGCTACTCGGAGGCGTTGTCCATTCCCCCGGCATGCGGTGTCGCACAGGCTACGGCAACAGGGTGAAGTAATCTATTCCCCGTGGTCGGACAGCGCGGAAGTGGGCGTCGATCGATGCGATATCCCGAATCCGAAGGCGTTCGGCGATAGCAATGATGAGCAGAACAGGTACTCGTCGACCCGCTCATTCAGATCGTCGGGGCCGTCGAACACAGGCAGAGACCGCAGGCGGACGCGTGGAACGTCGTCCTCGACAAGCCGGAGGAGCGCGCGCCGCGCCTCGACCGCCGCCCGGCCGAGCACTGCCACCGGATCATGGTCGTCGGCCCTGCTGCGCAGACGCTCGGCGACGTTGTTCAGTTCCGCAGCGATGCCAGGCGGCGCCGGGTAGACGCCAATGGTGTCGCGTACCCACGCCAGCGCCGCTGCATGGGCGTTCAGCACCGCAACAGCCCGCTCGGCAAACTGATCGGACTCGCCCAGCAGGTCGCCGACCAGCGCATGTGCGCGGCTCCGGTCGTCGACTGTGCTCATGAATCTAGATCTTACCTTCTGCGGTGGGTCAGTGGCGGCGGAAGGGGCCGCCCTTGCGAGGGGGACGCGGGCCGGGCGAGGCCGGCCGGGGTGGGTCGTCTGCCGCAGGCTGGGGTGAGGTGGACGGGATCGCCCTCGGTGGGACGGGGTGCCAGCCGGCGGGCAGGGTCAGCGGCGCGTCCGCCGGGATGCGCCGGACGGCCGGGTCGTAGCCGTCCAACTCGCCAGGCTCGAAACGGACGTTCTTGATCACCCACCAGAAGGAGCCGTCCGGATCACCGACCAACTTGTACGAACCGTCCGGTAGCAGGAGTGC
Source organism: Protofrankia sp. Cas3 (assembly GCF_963555955.1). Taxonomy (NCBI): domain Bacteria; kingdom Bacillati; phylum Actinomycetota; class Actinomycetes; order Frankiales; family Frankiaceae; genus Protofrankia; species Protofrankia sp. Cas3. Next base: position 2,575 of record NZ_CAUVXP010000027.1, on the reverse strand, counting down.
CCACCCACCTCGGCCCCCGATCATAATCGCGATCTGTCGGCCGGCCGCGGTATCCCACAGCCGCATCGAGCCATCCTCACCCCCGGAAACGATCATGGTGGCGTCCGGGGAGAACCCCACCGACCGCACCCTGCCGGTGTGGCCGGTCAGGGTGCGTAGTTCACGGCCGGTCGCGGTATCCCACAGCCGCACCGAGCCATCCCCACCCCCCGAGGCGATCATGGTGGCGTCCGGGGAGAACCCCACCGACAACACCCTGCCGGTGTGGCCGGTCAGGGTGCGCAGTTCACGGCCGGTCGCGGTGTCCCACAGCCGCACCGAGCCATCCCCACCCCCAGAAGTGATCATGGTGGCGTCTGGGGAGAACCCCACCGACCACACCCCGCCGCTGTGGCCGGTCAGGGTGCGTAGTTCACGGCCGGTCGCGGTGTCCCACAGCCGCACCGAGCCATCCCCACTCCCAGAGGCGATCATGGTGGCGTCCGGGGAGAACCCCACCGACAACACCGGGCCGGTGTGGCCGGTCAGGGTGCGTAGTTCGCGGCCGGTCGCGGTGTCCCACAGCCGCACCGAGCCATCGTCACCCCCGGAAGCGATCATGGTGCCGTCTGGGGAGAACCCCACCGACAACACCGAGTCGGTGTGGCCGGTCAGGGTGCGTAGTTCGCGGCCGGTCGCGGTGTCCCACAGCCGCATCGAGTTATCCCTACCCCCGGAAACGATCATGGTGCTGTCCGGGGAGAACCCCACCGACCACACCCGGTCGGTGTGGCCGGTCAGGGAACGCAGCTGTCGGCCGGTCGCGGTATCCCACAGCCGCACCGAGCCATCCCCACACCCGGAAACGATCATGGTGCTGTCCGGGGAGAACCCCACCGACCACACCCGGTCGGTGTGGCCGGTCAGGGAACGCAGTTCACGGCCGGTCGCGGTATCCCACAGCCGCACCGACCCATCCCCACCCCCCGAGGCGATCATGCTGGCGTCCGGGGAGAACCCCACCGACCGCACCCAGCCGGTGTGGCCGGTCAGGGTACGCAGTTCACGGCCGGTCGCGGTGTCCCACAGCCGCACCGACCTATCGTCACCCCCGGAAGCGATCATGGTGCTGTCCGGGGAGAACCCCACCGACTCCACCCGGCTGGTGTGGCCGGTCAGGGTGCGTAGTTCGCGGCCGGTCGCGGTGTCCCACAGCCGCACCGAGCGATCCCCACCCCCCGAGGCGATCATGGTGCTGTCCGGGGAGAACCCCACCGACCACACCCCGCCGCTGTGGCCGGTCAGGGTGCGTAGTTCGCGGCCGGTCGCGGTGTCCCACAGCCGCACCGAGCGACCCCCACCCCCCGAGGCGATCATGGTGGCGTCCGGGGAGAACCCCACCGACAACACCTGGTTGGTGTGGCCGGTCAGGGTGCGTAGTTCGCGGCCGGTCGCGGTGTCCCACAGCCGCACCGAGTTATCGTCACCCCCGGAAGCGATCATGGTGCTGTCCGGGGAGAACCCCACCGACCACACCCCGCCGCTGTGGCCGGTCAGGGTGCGTAGTTCGCGGCCGGTCGCGGTGTCCCACAGTCGCACCGAGCCATCAACACCCCCGGAGGCGATCATGGTGCTGTCCGGGGAGAACCCCACCGACCGCACCGAGTCGGTGTGGCCGGTCAGGGTGCGTAGCTGTCGGCCGGTCGCGGTGTCCCACAGCCGCACCGAGCCATCCTCACCCCCGGAGGCGATCATGGTGGCGTCCGGGGAGAACCCCACCGCGTACTGCGGTGAGGCTGGTGACCGCAGCATCACCTGCGCGGGATCCCGCCCGGCGACCGCCGCCGCGGCCAGCTCCGGCGCGCCCACGGCCGGGTCGAGCTGGCCACCGAGAATCGCTGCCCGCGACCATCGGCTACCCGTCAGCACCGCGCCGGTCAGGTCCGTGTCGATGACGCGTGCACCCGTGAGATCCGCGCCGCGGGCGACCAGCCGGTCCGCGCTGACACCGCGGACCGTCGCCCCAGCCAGCCTCGCTCCGGACAGATCCGCACCAGACAGCACGGTCGCGTCTAGAAAGGCGCCGGCAAGCACCGCGTCGCGCAGATCAGCACTCCGCAGGTCGGCGCGGTCGAGCCGGGCGTCGGTCAGGTTCGCCCGCCGCAGGTCAGCGCCGCGCAGGTCCCGGCCGGAGAGGTCCTGGCCGGCGAGATCGGCATCGGCGAACTTCGCCTCCGGCCGCAGCTCGATACCCAGTCGCCGTGCGACGACCACCGCGTTCGCCTTCGCCACCCCGGGCGCGTCCGCGTCGTCGACGGTGTCCTGCGCCCACCGAGCCGCCGCAACCCGGCCGGCCAGATCGGCGAAGAAATCCGCCATCAGCTCCGACATGCTCTGCGCCGCGAGCAGATCACCGGCTTCGCCGGCCAGCGCACTCCGTTCCGTGAGCTGGCGGGCGATCTTGGCTGCGACCAGATACTCCATCACCGACCAGTGAATGAAGGAGAACCGGCCGTCGGCGTCCCGGCGCAGCGCCGTACCCGAACCGAGCAGATGCGCGGTCTCGTCCGGGGTGAGGCCCCGCGGATCACGCATT
>NZ_CAUVXP010000026.1:0-47731 GCF_963555955.1 Protofrankia sp. Cas3 | reverse complement strand
ATCGCGTCGAGGGCGGCGCGTTGGCGGGTGATGGTGGACATCAGGGTCAGGCAGCTGGCCGCGTCCAACCCCTCGATGTCGAGGCCGTCGAGGTCCACGCCGGCAGCCGGGTCGGGGCCGGCCGGGTCGGGGCCGGCCGGGTTGGGGCCGGCACACCCATCAGACGATTCGAACATATGTTCAGAATAGGTGTCTGGTCCGACATTTCCACCCCGCCGGGCGATCAGAATTCCCTCGGGTGCCAGCACCCAAAGCCCCGGGACGTCCCCCGGTCCGGGCGCACTGCGGACACGGTTCCGGTGCCCCACGACGTCCCTTGACATCAGCACTGGCTGCCGGGGTCGGAGGGTCGGGCCGTCGGCGGCGATGGTGAACTCGCAGTCCGCACGTCCGGCGCCGTCGATGCTGGCACGGCTGGGACCGGGACGACCGCAGAACATCGTCACCGGCGCCCGCGGCCCGTGTCTGGTGGTGCGGGTTGCCGCTGTGAACATCCACGCCAGCGGCACCGGTCGGGAGCGGATTGACCAACTGGCTACCTGCAATCCCCGGGTCACCGGGGTCCGGGCCGTCGGGCTCCGCTGGGTCGTGCTCAGCGCAGCCGCATCAGCTGGTGCAGTTGCACACCGGGCCGGCCACTGCCGCGAAGACGTCATCAGCACGCTGATCGGTGAGCACGCTGATCGGTTAAGAGGGCTACCCTCGCACCGTGATCGCACCATGGGAGCCCGCAGCGCCGGGCGTGCTGCGGCTGCCCTCCGGCCGGATCGTTCGCGGTCGGGGACTGCGCGTGCCGCTTCCGGCTGGTCCCGTTCCCACCTTCGCGTTGTATCTGCTGGGCCAGGAGGCACCCCCCGTTGTCTGGGAAAGCCGGTGGCTTCGCTGGCCCGACTTCTGGTTGCCATCCGACCGCACGGCAACCGTCGACGCGCTGCGCGAGGCATGGATCCGCGCCGAAGCCGAGCGCGTCGAGGTCGCATGCGCCGGTGGATACGGACGAACCGGCACGGCACTGGCCTGCCTCGCAGTGCTGGACGGGGTACCGGCCCGTGAGGCGGTTGCCTACGTCCGGGAGCGATACTCCCCACGCGCCGTGGAGACACCCTGGCAACGCCGCTTCGTCTCCCGCTTCCAGTAGCCCTCGCCCCATCAGCCACAACGTAGAGTGCCCGGCAACAGGGATGCGGCGTCGCGGGGCTGGGGCGCGTGCCTCTGTCCTCGCACTTCGCGATGCACACGCACCCCAGCCCCACTCCTTCATCCACACCCCCATTGCCGGGCGATCCGCGCCCAGCCGGCCTCCTGGCCTGTCCAGATCCCACCGCCACACGGCGATCGAGATGGTTCTCCCACAGGGGTTCGCCCGCAGCGCTACCCAGTGCTGCGAATTCCGGCTCGAGGGGCCCGTCGTCGGCGACTCCACCGCGGGCGTTTCACGTGGAACATTATGAACTCGCCCCCACCCGTCCCACCCTGACGACGTGGTACGCGCCACGTTGAGGACTTCTCGTGCCAGGAGATGCAGCAGGGGTCGGTTCGCCGACGCCGACGCCGACGCCGACGCCGACGCCGACGCCGACGCCCCGCGCTCCTGGGCGCTCTGGCCGCCGGAAGCGTTCGTTGTACCCGGACAGCGGTCATCTTCAATGAAGATCTACACCGGATGGCCTAACCTGGATGTGTGAGAGATGTCAGTGGTGACCTCGACGCTGGATGCCTGGCCGCGTGGAACATCGCGATATGAGCCGTCGCATTGCCAACATCACTCTCGACAACATTGACGACATGCCGCGGCGGTGCCGTCGATGCGTCTTCTGGGAGCTGGACCCGGTCGCACGCAGTCGGGCGGAGGAAGCCGGGGGCACTGAACTGGAGAAGGAAGCGTGGGTGTCCTCGGCCCTTCTCGAGTGGGGAAGCTGCGGAAAGATCATTTATGTGGACGGCGTCGCGGCCGGGTTCGCGATGTTCGCACCGCCGGCCTATGTACCGCGGTCGGTCGCCTTTCCGACGAGTCCCGTCAGTCCGGACGCCGTGCTCCTCATGACTGCAAAAATCTTGGATGAGTTCGCTGGCCAGGGCTTGGGGCGTGTTCTCATCCAGTCGGTCGCCAAGGATGTGGTCCGCCGTGGGTTTCGCGCCATTGAGGCTTTCGGGGATCTGCGTGGCGAAGGGACCCGGTGCGTTGTACCCGCCGAGTATCTGCTTGCCGTGGGCTTCAAGACGGTCCGGCCGCACCACCGTTGGCCCCGGCTGCGGCTTGAGGTCAAGAACGCCGTGAGCTGGCGGGAAGAGGTTGAGGTCGCGCTTGAGCGGCTGCTTGGGTCGATGGCACCGGAGGCGATGCTGCGCCAGGTCGGTAGCGCGGCTGGGACAGCGCCGACGGGCTGACCGTGTCTCGGTGCCAATTGCCCTGGGAGACGGCCAGCAGGGATACGGCCAGCCCGTCGGCGGGGGTTTGCGGCAGAGTCGGTAGAAAGGGCCAGGCGGGGCCTCAGCGGGCCGTACGCGAGGCAAGCGTCGGCACCCGTAGCTGTCCTGTGGGTGGGTCGAGGTCCGGCGGCAGGAACAGTCGCTGTACCGCAGCGAGTATCCCCTCGGCGACGGTGGCCCGAAATTCCTGCGATTCGAGTGCGGCGGCATCGTGCGGGTTCGTGAGATAGCCCAGATCCGTACGGATGGCCGGCATCAGCGTTTGCCGAAGGAGCTCCCAGGTCTTGGCATGGGTCCGGCAGTTGACGAGGTCCGTGCGCGATACAAGTTCCTTCTGCACGAGCCCGGCCAGGCGTTCACCCACGGCGGACGATCCCCGGGCATTGCCAAAGTAGTAGGACGACACTCCCTGGGCACGCGGCGACTTGCCCGCGTCCAGATGCAACGACACGAGTAGGTCCGCGCCGATTTCGTTCGCCCGATGGGCACGTTCGGAGTCGTCCGGCGATTCGTGTGGACCGTGCAGCAGGTATGCCTCCAGGCCGGAGGCCAACAGTCGGGCCTCGAGTCGAGAGGCAAGATCGGCCATGAGGTCGCGCTCGCACAGCTGCCCGACGGTGACCCCCGGATCTCCCCCACCATGCCCGGGGTCGATCGCGACCACGACCCCGAGCAGGGACGGACCCTGCTGAAGCAGGCGTACCGACTCCCGCAGCACATCCGGACGGCCGCCGACGACGGTCCGTTCCAGCTTCTTCAGCTCCCGCAGGGTCAGCGGCCCGCAACGGCCATCCGGTTCCAAGCCCCGGTTGTGCTGGAAGTCCTTGAGTGCCGCCTCCGTCTGCGAGCTGAAGATCCCGTCCGCTCGTCCCACGTCGAACCCCATGTTCGACAGCCGCTCCTGGAGTGCTGCCACATCGTCTCCGATGAACGGATGGTTGATGCTGTGGTACAGCAGGCGGTCGCCGAGCTTGCGACGGGCCTCGTCGAGCGCGCGGAAGGTGTCCGGGCCGATAATGCCGTCCGCGGACAGGCCTCGGCTCTGCTGAAACGCACGGACGGCATCGTCCAGTGCCTCGTCGAACAGGCTCCCGTCCGCCGCAGGGTCGGACACGGGCCGGTCGGACATGTACGGATATGACACGTGCGGGTCGGTAGGATGAGGCAGGTCTGTGCTGGCTGGAACCAACAGCGGCCCGGTGACCGGGACCTCCGGCAGTGCGGAAGAACCATGATTGCGTAGCCTCGGGCCTCCCGAACCCGGCGCGGATGCGTCTGGCTGACGTGGCGCGGCCGGCAGAAACGACAGGGAGATCAATGCGGCGCGTACCTCGATGACGGATGGATCACGGTCGCCGAGACGCAGAAGCCTTGCCCTGCGGTTACCACTCGAACCTACTGACGGACGGGTCACGGGGACACAGGCTAACCCCGGATAGCGGCTTCGCCGCGATCCGGGGACCCCGAGCTCGTGGGCGGGCCGCTGTGCGGGGGCCTACCGATCCGCTTCGCGAATCGGTAGGCGTATCACGGGTGTGGGTGGGGCTTCGCCGCGATCCGGGGACCCCGAGCTCCTGGGCGGGCCGCTGTGCGGGGGCCTACCGATCCGCTTCGCGAATCGGTAGGCGTATCACGGGTGTGGGTGGGGCTTCGCCGCGATCCGGGGACCCCAAGCTCGTGGGCGGGCCGCTGTGCGGGGGCCTACCGATCCGGCTTCCCCGTGCAACGCCTTCGGCGTGGCACGGGGACCCCTGCCTCGTGGGCGGGCCACCATCACCCGCCACACAGGCCGTACTCAGATGTATGCGGAAAGATCCCGCAGAAGGGCTGCTTTCGGCTTCGCGCCGACGATGCTCTTATCCACCTCGCCGTTCACGAAAACGGCCATGGTGGGTATTGACATGATCTGATACTGCCGAGCGACCTGCGGGTTCTCGTCGATGTTGAGCTTGACTACGCGCAGCTTGTCGCTGTGCTCGGCCGCGATCTCCTCGAGAACCGGGGCGATCATCTTGCATGGCCCGCACCACTCCGCCCAGAAGTCGACGAGGACGGGCACGCTACTTCCCAGGACCTCGTCGGCGAATGTGCTGTCGGTGACGGGCTTGGTAACCCCAGCCATGATGATCTCCTCCCTATCGTTGCTACGGGGACGGCGTCGTGTCAGAACGACTCCGCGGACACAGTGCCCTGACGAACCTGGTGGATTCGGATCCAGGGGAACTCAGGGCATCCGGAATCCGTGACTGTCGCCGGCGCTCACTGCGTGACCGTCTCGGCGGGTGCCCGTGGTACCTGTTCGCCTTCGCCTTCGCGTGCGGCCAGCCAACGCTCCGCATCCAGCGCTGCTGCGCACCCGGTGCCCGCCGCCGTGACGGCCTGCCGGTAGATGTGGTCGACGACGTCACCGCAGGCGAAGACGCCTGAAAGGTTGGTAGTGGTCAAGGGATGGTCCACCATGATGTACCCGGCCTCGTCGAGCTTGAGCTGCCCACGAACAAGCTCCGACCGAGGCTCGTGGCCGATGGCGACGAACAGGCCGGTCGCGGGGATATCGTCCGTCTCGCCAGTCACGGTGTCGCGCACTGTGACGCCGGTGACCGTGTCGTCGCCGAGGATGGCCTCGACCACGGCGTTCCACCGAAAACGGATCTTCGGGTTGGTTAGCGCGCGTTCCTGCATGATCGCACTTGCCCGCAGTCGGTCCCGCCGGTGGATGATCGTCACAGACCGGCCGAAACGGGTCAGGAACGTTGCCTCTTCCAAGGCCGAGTCACCGCCACCGACGACGATGATGTCCTGGTCCCTGAAGAAGAACCCATCACAGGTCGCGCATGCCGACACGCCGTGGCCGAGGAGGCGGGCCTCGTCCGCGATGCCCAGCATGCGGTAGGAGGAGCCGGTGGCGATGATCACAGTGCGGGCGAGGTATGTCTTGTCCGAGACGGTGATGATTTTCGGGTCGGCCCGCAGATCGACCTCGGTGACGTCGTCGGCAATGAGTTCCGCGCCGAACCGTTCGGCCTGGCGCCGGATGCCCTCCATGAGTTCGGGGCCCTGGATGCCCTCGGGAAAGCCCGGGAAGTTCTCCACCTCCGTCGTGGTCATCAGCGCGCCTCCGGCTGAGACGGCACCCTCGAAGACCAGCGGGCGCAGGTTCGCGCGCGCCGTGTATATCGCCGCGGTATAGCCGGCCGGGCCGGATCCGATGATCACGACGTCGCGCACATCCGGATCGTTCGATCCGGGCCCGCTGCTCTGCGCGGTCACATCTCCACCTGTCCTTTCGGGTCGCCGGCCGTTGCCGGTGAGGCCGTGCGCCTGCCACAACCGTCCCACTGCGCGCCCGATTCCCGGGGCACCGGTCACGGTCCGGCTAGATCTACTTGAGGTCGCCGGCGGCGCGTACGAGCATCATCGCGCCGCCTTCGGCCGGGTTGGCCTGGGTGGGGCCGCCGGCGGCGCGTAAGAGCATCATCGCGCCGCTGGCGGCCGGGGAAAGGTCATTATCGGGAAGCGGTTGTGCTGTACCACAGGGCCGCCGCCATGTTGGTGACGTTGCACCGCTCGTCGAGCACGGCCACCTGCAGTTGGTCGGTGTCATTCGGGCTGGACAGGACGACCAGCACGGCCGGCTGCCCGTTGAAGGTCACCAGATCGAGTGCGGCGATGGTCCCGCCCGTCTGCGCGGCCAGGGTGACGTAGCACAAGCGCAGGTCCGGTTGGGTCATCTCGGTGATGACAGACGCGACCGAGGCGGATGGATCGGTCGTGGCAGCGCCGTCTTCGTGCAGTGACACCCGGAGCGTTCCCGGTATCCGTCCGGTCACCAGATCGAGTGCGTGCTGGGGAATCTCGGCCATGGTCACCGGGCGCCCGGTATGCGCGAGGATGGCTGAGGCCGTGTCGGCGACCGCACCGGGTGCAATCTCGCCAGCGGAGCTGTCTCCCGCGGTAGAACGCGGCGCCTGCGCCGTCAGCGGTGCGGCCGCCGGTGCCGGCAGTGGTGCCGCCAGCCGGCTGCTGGCCTCACTGGCGGTGCTCTGAGCGGGATGGTGGGCCAGCGTTACCACGAAGCTGACCATGCCCACCACGACGATCAGGCAGGCCGCCGCTGTGAACCACGCCGGGATCCCCGGGGGCCGGGTTGGAATCCCGGTTGGAATCTGCCCCGGTCGCCATGATCTCGACAGTGTCCGTTTGCCGGCGGCCGGGTTGCGACCATCCCGGTGCTGGCCATCCCGGTGCTGGCCATTGCGGTGCTGGCCATCCCGGTGCTGGCCATTGCGGTGCTGGCCATTGCGGTGCTGACCGTCCTGCTCTGAAATCAGGGCGGCCCGCAGCCTCTCGGCGACATCCTCGGGCATCGTCACCGACGCGAGCGCCGCGAGATCCCGACGCACCTGCCGCAGCGCGGTCACGGTTTCGCGGCACTGCGGGCAGGCCCCGACATGCAGGGCCACGCCGGATGGCGAATGGTCGCCCTCGGCATAGGCGTCGAGGCGCTCAACATCCGGATGTTGATCAGCTACCATCGCTGGTCACCTCCTCCGGCCGCGTCGGATGCATTGACGTGCCTGCTCTGACTGACGGAATCGAGCGCCGTAGGGTTCCCAGGACGCAGGTAGTCGAGCATTACAGCCAGCTTTGTGCGTCCTCGCGCGCACCGGCTTTTCACTGTGCCCACCGGCACGGCGAGCAGTGCGGCCGCATCCGCGACCGAATACCCCAGGACGTCGACCAGCACCACCGCCAGCCGTAGCGCTTCGGGCAGCCGGCTGAGTGCGGCGTCGACAGCGAGCCTGGTCTCACCCTCGGCCATGGCGTCACGCGGTTCGGCCAGTTCGCCTTCGCCGTCTGTGGGCAGCCGAACCTGTGGTCGAGCCGCCCGGCGACGCAGCCGGTCCAGGCAGGCGTTGACCACGATGCGGTGCAGCCAGGTAGCCACCGACGCCTCACCCCGGAATGTCGCGGCACCGCGGTAGGCGCAGAGCATGGCCTCCTGGACGGTGTCAGCGGCGTCTTCGCGGTCGCGCAGCATGCCGACCGCCACCGTCCACATGCGGTTGCCGTGGGCCCGAACCAGCGCGGCGAACGCGTCCGGGTCGCCGTCGAGGTGCCGGCGGAGCAGGTCCCGGTCCTGTTCGGCCTGTTCTGGCGCAGGGGAGAGCGCAGTGTCGCCGACCGCACCTGCGGGCGCTTCACCTGCGGGCGCTTCAGACGTGGACGGTTCGGACGTGGACGGTTCAGACATGGACGGTTCAGACGTGGTCATCGGACGACGGCCCGGGGGCGGGGGACCGTGGCCCTACGAGTGGAAGGACACGTCGACGATCGAACCCTTGAAGCGCCCGTCTGAAGCCGTCGGCAGCTTGGTCAGCCACACGACCCAGTACTGGTGGGCGGCTGTCGCCGGGACCGACACGGTGGTGGCTGTGCCGGCTGGGGCAGCGGCCTCGGAGACGACAACCGGGTAGCCGTTTATGTCGTTGACCGCTGCATCACCGGCCCGTAGCTCAAACGAGGTTGGACCACCGCCAAATGTGATCGTCATGTCGCGGACGATGACGGGCTGGCCAAAGTCCAGCCGGAGACCTACCCCGCTCTTGGGCAGCCCGCCGAACTGCCTGCCGTCGGTGTTGTTATAGCCACTCGTCGTCCAGGACGTGGCTGGATTCCCATCGATCGCCTTCGGCGCATCGCTGTTGTTCTCGTCGCCGTCCGATCCCTGGGGGTCGAACGCCGCGACGGTGGGCTTGAGAACGACACCCACCGCCGTGGTCGCTGACGCGGTCGGTGCCGGCGCGGTCGTGATCTTCTTCTGCGGAGCGCGGTTCAGCATGGTCATCGTGACGACGACGAGGGTTACGGCGACCACAAGCGCAACCACGATCGCCAGGATGCGGCGTGGCGACCATGAGGTCCCCTTGGAGTACGGAGAGCCTTTGGCACCGCGTCGCCGGGATGCGGCGCGCTGCTGTGTCGGCAACCGTTCCAGCCCGCCGTTGGGATAGCCGCTGTTGGCGGGATAGCCGGCGCTGACCGGGTAGGCGTCTCCCGCACTGCCGCCGCGCGAGCCGCCACCCCTGGGGTAACCACCGTTCGGGCCGGGGTTCTGCCCGGCCGGACCCTGCCGTCCATCGTCCACCGGGTGCCCGGTGGCGGCGTACTCGGTGGACGGGGACCCTGAGGCCATGGCGCGGGTCATCGGCGGCTCGTCGTCGATGCGGACCCGCCCGAGGTCGAGGGTGCCCTCGGGCGGCGCGATCTCCTCGAGGGCCTCGGCGAGCTCCGCGGCGGATGCGATCGGCGGGCGGTGCGCCCGGTCGTCCCCGAGCGTGGCGAGGGTGAGCGCGTCGAGGTTTCGGGGTACGCCCGCCCGCACCTGGCGGGGTGAACACGCCCGTCCGTCGCTGGTCGACGGCGCTGTGGGTAGCCCGCACTCACGGTCCAGCGGCCACCGTCCGGTCAGCGCCGAATACAGCAGACCACCCATCGCCCGGACGTCGTCGGCGGCCAGGTTGGTGGAGTCGGCCCATGGTTCAGCCTGGCTGTGCGCGCCTTTCTCCAGGGCGGCGACGACCGAGCCGGTACCGAGGTCGACCACCTTGACCATGCCGTGGTGCGAGATGATGACGTCGCTGGGCCGCAGGTCGCCGTGGTGGATGCCGCGCTCGTGGGCGGCGGCGAGCACCCGCGCGACGGCCAGCATCACGGTCGCGGCCTGGTCCGGCCGCAGCGGGCCCTCGGCGGACAACGCCTGCAGGGAGGTGCCCTCCACCCATTCACTCACCACGTAGGACACCGGACCGGCGCCGGTGGTGGTCGAGGTTGCGTCATAGGTCGATGCCGCGCCCGGGTGAACCAGCCGGCCGGAGGCGATGGCTGCGGCCAACAGCATCTCGGCGGCGCGATCATGCGCCGCCGCCGCGGAGTCGTGCGCGTCCGGGCTGAAGCGCTGCACCACGCGGACGGCGACGGGGCGGGCGAGGATGCGGTCGTCGCCGCGCCACAGGGTGACCGGACCACGCGCGTACATGACTGACAGTAGTTGGTATCGGCCGTCCAGCATGGTCTTCACCGGAAGTGTGTCAGGCCCCGGCGGCGGCATCGGGCCCGTCTCATCCGCAGACGGAGAGTGGGACCCAGGTGCCGCCATGGTGTCGGCCCGGCGGGTTGCGCTGCTCGTCACATCTTCATTGACGTCAGCCAGCGGCGGTCGGTTGTGCCCGTCGACCACTGTGCCTCCGTCATCACCGACGCGCCCGGCTGTCGTAGCCGGATGCAGCTTGTTCAGTGTACGAGCCCCGGGCCTGCCGATCGGTGATTGCACCGGTTGCGATTGGAATCAGTGCGCAGATCGGGAACCGAACCGGCTACGTACAGTCGTGACAAGCGCCGCCATCTCCGCCAGTCGCATCCGGATAATAGTCGTAAGATATATTATAATGCCAACCGTGCAGGCGAGGAGCACGCTCACGCCGGAACCGACCCAGCTCGAACCAATGATCATACGCACTCCCGAGGCGACGGCTGCTGCCACCACCGCGCTCAGGCCGCCGGCGATGGTCACCTGAGTGAGCATGCGAGCGATCCGTCCGCCGTCGATGCCGCCGAGGCGAGCCTGCAACAGTGTTGACGAGGCTGCGACACCTACCAGGTAGGACGCGGCAAAGGCCAGTGCCAGCGCGACCGACCGCTGCCTGTCGGGCAGCAGTGAGCTCAGCGCGACCGCGCATATGATATTTGTAGCCACGACACCTATATTGATCAGTGCGGGTGTGCGGCTGTCCTGGTGGGCGTAGAAGGCCCGCAGCTGCACCTGGAACAGCGAGAACGGCACCAGGGCGACGGCGAAGGCGGCAAGGGTGTCGCCGATCCGCAGGGCGCCGGCGTAGTTCACGGCGCCGTGGTCGAAGACCGTGACCGCGATCGGGCGACCCAGCGCCAGCAACGTGAGTGCTGCCGGCACGATCACGACGCTGGCCAGGCGCATCCCGGTCGAGAGATCCTGGCGGACGAGGTCGCGCCGGTTGTCGGCGGCGTGTGCGCTCATCCGCGGCAACAGCGCAGTGATTACCGATACGGCGATGATCGCGTAGGGTAGCTGGAAGATCTGATATCCGTACGTGTAGATGGTGTACGCCGTCGCGGAGCTGGACAGCCGCACGATGACCAGGTACCCGACCTGGCTGACCGCCACGTAGAGCAGCGTCCAGCCGGCCAGCCGCACCGCCTGGCGCAGCCCGGGGTGGGACAGGTCCAGCCGCGGCCGGTAGCGGAACCCGACCGCACGCAGCGACGGCAGCAGGGCGAACGTCATGACCACCACGCCGAGGGTCGTGCCGCCAGCCAGCACCGTGATCTGGGCATTGCTGATCCCGCCGACGGTGGGCGGCCTGGGGCCGGGCACGAAGATGAACGCCATGCAGGTGGCGATCACGATCAGGTTGTTGAGTACGGGCGCGAACATCGGTGCGGCGAACGACTGCCGCACATTGAGTATCGCCCCGATCGTGGCGCCCAGGCCATAGAAGATCACCTGTGGCAGGAACCAGCGCAGGAACGTGACGGCGAGGTCCCGCTCGGCGCCGCCGGCGGCCAGATAGGCGTTGATGATGAGCGGGGCGGCCACCATCGCGACCACCACCGCCCCACCGAGCGCCAGCACCACCAGGGTGAGCAGCGAGGATGCGAACGCCTCGCCCTGGTCGGGGTCGTCCTTGGCGGCCCGGACGAGTACCGGCACGATGACGCTGGACAGCACTCCGCCGAGCAGCAGGTCATAGAGGATGTTCGGGGTGGTGTTGGCGACGTTGTAGGCGTCCCCGGCCGCGCCCGTGCCGATGGCCGTCGCGATCGCCACCGTCCGCAGGAAACCCGATGCCCGGGACGCGACCGTGCCGATCGCCATCGTGCCGCTGGCCCGACCCAGGGTCATCGCCCCGCGGCCGGCGGACTTCGCCGGGCCGCCGGTCGCCGGGCCGCCGGTCGCGGGGCCGCCGGTCGCCGGGCCCCGTCCCGGCCGGACCTGGTGGGGCGCGCCCAGGTGTGTTTCCTGGCGCGGTGTGAGGTGCTGGGGCCGGGCTGGCGGCGCGGCTGGTGGCGCACCGAAGGGTCCCGGCGTCTGGGTGGTCGGCCCGCTGGGATCGAAGTCGGATCGTCTGCGATGTCGGGCGGGCGGCTTCCTGGTCCCGTCTCCGGGTCCGGCCGTCACCGCCGTGCTCCCTGGCCCCTGGTGGTTCCCTGGCCTCCGGTTCCCTGGCTCCCGGTTTCCCTGTGCCCGGCGACTTTCTCGTTCCTGACGCCTTCCGGGCACCCGGCCCTCTCCGTGTTTCTGACCGCGTTGGTGGCGCGGACGAGCCGCTCCAGGCCGTCTCTGCGGTACTCACCGGCCCGGCGTGCGTCTGCCCGGTGCTCCTCGGCTCGTGGGTCGCGCGAAGCTGGCTCCGCGACCGTCCGGCGTGCGCATTCCAGCGTGTCAGGACTATCCGGAAGATCCTGAATATCCGCACCTTGCGGCGGGAGCGGGTCGGCGGGAGGTTGCCGGCGCAGGGCCCGCAGCCGGCGGACCAGCCGAATCGCCACGGCGAATACGAGAACCGCCAGTGAACCGCCGGTTATCGCCACGGCGATGACCCCGAAGACCGTCGACTTCACCAGGATCCGCAGTGGCGGACCGGCCGACAGCGGTCGGCCGGCGGGAGTGAGTATCTGGATGTCCACGGGGAACGTACCGGCACCTTCGGCATCGACGTCGACCTCGATCTGCTCCTTCTGCAGGGCGGGTACTATAAGTACCACTCTTGTCGCTGATCGTAGTCGCGAGTGGTCTGTGGACGCCAGGGAGAGGACCACGTTGACAGTAAACGTGGTGTTGTTCTCGAGGGTGACCGGAACCCTGCCGTGTTTGCTTGTCAGCGACACGCTCCGGGACGCGACCACCCGGATGCCCTCCCGCAGGGCGCGTACCGCCCCGGCGACACCCGAGCTCAGGGTGTCCGCGCCGTCCGTGCCCGCGGCGCCCATCCGCCAGGCGACCGACTCGGTTGCAGTGAGGGTGTTCTCCATCGCGTCAATGCCGGCGGCCGTGCAGTTGCGCAGTCCCGGTGACCCCGAGCCCTGTGGACACAGTACGGACTTGAGGGCCTGTACCTGATTGCGCAGATCCTCTGCGGCGATCATCCGGGTGACGGGCAGCTCTGCCGCCCGGGCCCAGTCGGGGTATCCGAGGGGACCGCGTTCGCCGCTCGCGGCAGCCGAACCCGCCGCGGTACCCACCGCCGGTGTCCCGATCAGTGGCACCGGCCGGGAGAACGGAGTCGACAGGCTGCCCAACACCTCCTGCGCCCAGTCGGCCGGCGGGTCCCAGTAGCGCGGCAACGCCAGCGTCTGTGCCCGGGCGAGACCCGGACGCTCGGCTGTGATCATGGCGAGTTCGGCGATGAGATCGTGGAAGGACTCTGCCTGGGTCGAGCGATCGGTCGGCGTCGTGGTCCCGGTCGCGAGCCTGGCCAGTTCCGTGTCGGCGGCCAGTGCCCGGGTGACACCACCGGACGTCGCGATGGTGGTGCTCGCCGCGGGGGTGTAGCCCTTGTCCGGGTCCTTCGGCGGCAGCAGGCGTGCGTCCGTGACCACGGTGGTGACACCCATCCGGCGCAGCAGGTCGAGCGTGGTCTGGTCGACGAATCCGCCGGCGGGGTAGGCGATCGTCGTGTCCGGTGTGCGACCGATGGCGTTGGCGATGACGGTCTGGCCGGTCAGCAGCGCCACCAGGATGCTGTGGAACTCCTGCGCCCGGGTCAGCGCCACGACGTCGACGTCGCCGTAGGGTAGGGCGAAGATCGTGCCGCCCGCGTCCGCGAACGCCTTCAGCTTTGCCAGGAAGGTCGCGGCATCCCGGCTCGGGCGTCGGGGGCTCGGACCGGACGGTGTGGCCACCTCGTACGGGCCGTCAGCGATGATTTTCAGGGTCTGCACGAGGATCGGGTCAACCGCGAGGGTGACGGTCGGTGCCTGCTCGCCCCGGGCCGTAACGACGGCGTTCAGCAACCGGTCAAGGCGGCCACCCGGTGCGACGAGGTCGGTCAGGCCATCGTCGGTGAGCCGACCGTCCGCGCGCAGCCGTGGCACGTCCGCGAGCGGCAGCACAACCGAGATCGGCGTGGGTGCGGTGACGTCGACGGGAGCCCAGACCAGGAAGGTGTATGTCGTACCGACAATTCTGCGCTGGCCGGCTACCGTTCCGGTCGCGGTGATCCGCACCGGGTACACCTTCAGCGCCGCAGGCAGGTTCAGGCCGGCCGGGTTGGCGCTTGCGGTGAATGCCGCCGGCAGCGCGCCCGGCACCAGCGGGCTCGCAATCGGTTGGGAGGCAACCGCCGTCGGGTAGCTCAGCGCGGCCGCCGCGGCCGCGTTGGCGCGTAGGTTCGCGAGGTCACCGCGGCTGGACATCGAACGGCCGAGGTCGACCCGTACCTCAAGGTTTGAGACCTGGACAGTCCCGGTGAGTTCCAGGCGGCCCGTCACCTTCAACGGCGACTGGGGCCTTCCGATCTGGGTGAACTCGTCGATGTCGATACGTACCGGTTGTTCGGAAGCGTTCGCGGGAGTGGTCGAAGCCACGAGTGACGATCTGTTCAGCCGTGGGCTCGAAAGGCCTGGCCGGGCTGGGGACAAACCTGTGGATACCCGGGTGGAAGCTGTGGATACTCCGGTGGATTCTGTGGACGCCGGGTCTGGCTGCGCGCGGACCGAGGTTGTTTCCAGCGTCAGCATGGCGAGTGACATCAGGATCAGAGCGATCATTCTGATGCTCCGGAACGTCAGAGAATCAACGCGGTGTGTCACGTGGTGTCCGTGAGAATGCCGGGCACCTGGCTCAGGAGCCTGCGTTCGTCGTCGTAGGCAAGTAGTTCGCGGACCTCCACCAGCGGGACCCAGGCGACTTCGCTGACCTCCACATCGGCGTCCGACAGCTCCCCGGCTGTCCGTAGCAGAAGATAGTGGTGAACGGTCTTGTGCACGCGTGCCCGTCCGGCCACGAACCAGAAGTCGATCGTGCCGAGCCGACCGAGTACCCGTCCGGTCACACCAGTCTCCTCCGCCACCTCCCGAACCGCTGCCTGTTCCGCGGTCTCGCCGCCTTCGACGTGCCCTTTCGGCAGCGACCACAACAGTCGGCCACGGCGGTCACGGCGCGCGATCAGCGCTGCGTTCGCCCTTTCTGAAGGGTCATCCAGGACGAGCCCGCCCGCCGAAGTTTCCTCTACCCGCCGAAGTCGCCGACGAGGGGATGTCGAGGACGGGGACATGAGCTGATCGTACGAGTCGTCCGCGTCACACCCGCTGTGCACGGTCACTGTCGGACATCGGCTCCGCCATCGCGCTGACGCCGGTCCTGCGGTGGTGGATCGCCGGCGATTGCGCGTCGACGGGTGGCCGGCCGGTGGAGGGCAGGGGCGGCCGATACGCTGAAAGAGTGTCGGTGATCTGCCTGGACAACCCACGTGACTCCGCGGAACGGGCTGTCAGTGCCCTTCTCAAGGTACCGGCTCCCGCCGACGACCTGGGGCGGCTCTTTGCCGGTGCCGGCCACAGCCTGTACCTCGTCGGTGGTTCGGTCCGGGACGCACTGCTCGGCCGCCTGAACGTCGACGCCGCGGCCGATGGCCTGGGCGTGGCCGATCTCGACTTCGCCACCGATGCCCGTCCGGAGCGTGTCCTTGAGATCACCCGTGGCTGGGCGGACGCCACCTGGGAGGCCGGGATCGCGTTCGGAACCGTCGGTCTGATCCGCCACGGGGTGCGGTTCGAGGTGACCACCTACCGCACTGAAGCGTATGACCGGACATCGCGGAATCCGACAGTTGCCTACGGTGACACGCTGGAAGGCGATCTCGTCCGTCGCGACTTCACCGTGAACGCGATGGCGGTGTCCGTGCCCGGCCACGAGTTCATCGACCTGTTCGGCGGCATGGCGGACCTCGCCCGCAAGGTGCTGCGGACCCCGGGTTCCCCCGAGGCGTCCCTGGACGACGACCCGCTGCGCATTCTGCGGGCCGCCCGGTTCGAAGCGCAGCTCGGGCTGATCCCGGTCGGCGAGCTGGTCGCGGCGATGCGCTCCAGGACACCCCGACTGACGATCGTCTCGGTCGAACGCATCCGGGATGAGCTGCGCAAGCTCATGGTCGGCGCCGACCCGGTGGCCGGGTTGGAACGGTTGGTGGACATCGGGGTCGCGGACATCGTCCTGCCGGAGCTGCCCGCACTGCGGATGGAGATCGACGAGCACCACCAGCACAAGGACGTCTACACCCACACCCTGACCGTGTTGCGCCAGGCGATCGCGCTGGAGGACCCGCTGCCCGACGGTGGCCCGGACGAGGTGCTGCGCTGGGCCGCCCTGCTGCATGACATCGGCAAGCCACGGACCCGCCGGCACGCACCCGGCGGCGGAGTCTCCTTTCACCACCACGAGGTGGTCGGACGCGACATGACCCGCAAACGGCTGGCGGAGCTGCGGTTCCCCAAGGACGTCGCGGACACGGTCACCCTGTTGGTGTTCCTGCATCTGCGGTTCCATGGCTACGGTCGCGGCGAGTGGACCGACGCGGCGGTCCGGCGGTACGTCCACGATGCCGGGCCGCAGCTGTCCCGGCTGCACAAACTCGTCCGTTCGGACTGCACGACGCGCAACCGGCGCAAGGCCGAGATGCTGGCCGCGACCTACGACACGCTTGAGGAGCGGATCGCCCGGCTGTCCGAGCGCGAGGAGATCGCCGCGATCCGCCCGGAACTCTCCGGGGACGACATCATGGAGCTGCTGGGCCTCTCGCCCGGACGGCTGGTCGGCCAGGCGCGGGCGCACATGCTCGATTTCCGTTTCGAGGCGGGTCTGGTAGGACGGGAAGCGGCCGAGACCGAACTCCTGCGCTGGGCGCGGGAGAACGACGTCCCGCTTCCCGGCGACCTGCCTGACCTGCCTGACCTGCCTGACCTGCCTGACCTGCCTGACCTGCCTGACCTGCCTGACCAGGCAACCTAGCTCGACCCGCCCGCAGGCCCACCACATCGGGCGGTCCTTTTCGGTGGGCCGCCCGATGTGGTGGGCCGGCTTTCGAATCGCACTCACACCCTGCGTTCCAGCCGTTCACACGCGGCGCGGTCACGATCGACTTCGTTCCTCTGCCGAGTGGTTCGGGATGCGGGCCGCCGGCGGCGTGGAAGAACGAACGTCGCGCCGTTTCCGGCTCCGCTCGGAGGACGGAGAAGGAGGCATGTGGTGTCCGCACGACATCGACATCTCGGACGGCGGGCGCGGTTCGGCATCGCTGGCGTACTCGGCGTCATCGCGATGGCAGCCGTGACTATTCCCGTGGTGCGATCCGGGCCATCCGCGAGGAGTTCCGCGCCGCTGGCCGCGGTGAACGTGGCGAAGAGCGACAGTCGGCCGAATTTCGTGTTCATCCTTGCCGACGACCTGGACGCGACCACCTCGCCGTACTGGGAGGCCATGCCGCACACGGCCGCCCTCATCCGGGACAGTGGGCTGACGTTCACCAACAGCTTCGCTCCGACGCCCATCTGCTGCCCGGCTCGCGGCACGATCCTGACCGGAAAGTACGGCCACAACACCGGCGTGCTCACCAACTCCGGTGACGTCGGTGGTTGGGCCACGTTCGCGGCGAACGGTAACGAGGAGAAGACCTTCGCCAAATACCTGCATGACGCCGGGTACCGCACCGGTCTCGCCGGAAAGTACATGAACGGAATCGAGAACGAGCCGGAGCACATTCCGCCGGGCTGGTCGGAATGGTATGGCAGCGTCAACAACAATTTCTACACCGGATACAACTACACGCTGAACGAGAACGGCACGATGGTGCAGTACGGCGGTCCGGACAATCCGGCCAACTACTCGACCGACGTAGTCGCCGCCAAGTCCACGGACTTCATCCGCCGGGCCGCCACTGACGGCACGCCGTTCTTCTGGTACGCGGCGTCCACCGCGCCACACCTGCCCCTGCCACCGGCGCCCCGGGACGCCAACAACCCGTTTGCCAGCGCCACCGCTCCGCACAGCCCGAACTTCCTCGAGCCCGATGTCTCGGACAAGCCGTGGTGGCTCTCGTCCAGCGCGACCGAGCGGTCCGCTCAGGTGCTGGCCACCAACAACTGGGACTACCAGAATCGGATGGGGTCGCTGTACGCCCTCGACGACATGGTGGCGAACATTGTGACTACCTTGCGTGACACCCGAAAGCTGGACAACACCTATCTCGTCTTCACCTCGGACAACGGCTACAACCTCGGTTCGCACCGTCTCGTCCAGAAGATGGCCCCGTACGAGGAGTCGTTGCGGGTGCCGTTGGTTGTCGCCGGACCTGGCATCAAGGCGGGTACGGACAGTCACATGGTCGCGCAGATCGACCTGGCGCCGACCTTCCTGGAGCTGGCCGGGGTGACCGTTCCAGCCGACGTCGACGGGCAGTCGCTCGCCGGCATGCTGCACGGCCAGCAACCGCCGTCGTGGCGCAGTGACCTGTTGGGGCAGTATGCGGGCCCCGGCGAGGACGGCCAGGACGGGATCGCCGCCGAGCAGGTGACCAACGCGACCGCTCACTATCTGGACCTGCCACCGTGGACAGGTCTGCGGACCGAGCGTTACCTCTACGTCCGCTGGTATGACGTCGACCGGGCGCCCAAGGTCCACCAGTACGAGCTTTACGACCTGGCGGCCGACCCGTACGAACTCACGAACCTGCTCGCCACCCCGGCGGGTATGGCACAGAACGCGGCTCTGGTCGCCCAGCTCGACGCGCGGCTGGACCAGCTAGCCACCTGCGCCGGAGCGTCCTGCCGGACCTGACCGGACCTGACCGGACTGACCGGACCGACCGGACCGACCGGACCGAACTGACCGACCGGACCGAACTGACCGGACTGACCGGAGGTGGCCGGACCGCGTCACCAACCCCGGACACAGCACCCCGGACACAGCACCCCGAACACAGCACCCCGAACACAGCACCCCGAACACAGCACCGCCTCGCGGAACTCAGGCCGCGGGGCGGTGTCGGTTGGGCGGGCATAGCCTGTGGAGAACTCGCTTTTCTTGTGGACAATTTGCTTGCAAGCAGTTCGTCTGCGCTATCCTGATCGCATGGCTACTCCAGAACCGGTCTGCTATGACCTCGAGGTCGTCGTTGACGACCACCTCGTCTCCGAGCTGGAGCGTCACGGCGTCCCGCGAGGCCGCCGCGCACGTCTCCACCTCGAGCTCGTCCCTGCCGTAACCGGGATGGACGCCGATCCCGCCTCTGACGGGTCCGGTTGGCCGCCGCCATGGTTCGCCAGCTTCGACGGCGATCCGGACCTTGGCGAGCGGGCCAGTGAGATCGTCAATGCGACTGTGGGGTCACATTGATCGTTGATGCAGGGCCGATCGTGGCGGCTGCCAACCGCAAGGATCGCCATCATGCTGCGAGTCTGGATCTCCTCAGTCCGGAGAAGGGGCCGTTCATCGTTCCACCGCCGGTTGTTGCAGAGGTTTGTCACCTTCTCCAGAGGGACGCGGGCCCTCGTGTCGAAGCACAGTTCCTGCGGTCGTTTGTCACCGGTCATTTCGCTGTCGCCGAACTGAAAATTGCGGATCCTGATCGTATGGCGGATCTCGTTGATCGGTATGCGGACTTCCCTCTCGGTGGGGTGGACGCGTCGGTCATCGCGCTCGCTGAGCGGTTGGGCGTCACGGAGATCGCCACGCTGGACCGCCGTCACTTCGGCGTCGTCCGGCCGAAGCACGTTGAAGCCTTCACCCTCCTGCCGAACTGACCTGCCGAACTGACCTCCGAACCGACGTTCACGGTGACGTTGCGTCACATCCGAGGGTCGGGCGGTGCCAGCGGGGGTACGGCTCGGACGCATGACCGGCTGGGTCCGTAGGCTCATGGTGTGGCGCGGGCCGGAGATCTGCGACAACTGTTCGAGCTGACCGGATTCCGGCGGCTTTTCAGCTCCCGACTGACCTCGCAGACAGCGGACGGGGTCTTCCAGGCGAGTTTGGTCAGCTATGTGCTGTTCTCGCCGGAGCGGGCGACCTCCGCCGCGGCGCTGGCGACATCGCTGGCGATCGTGGTGCTGCCGTTCAGTGTCATCGGACCGTTCGCCGGGATCCTGCTCGACCGGGTGTCGCGGCAGCGGGTGCTGGTGGTCAGCGCGCTGGCCCGGGCCGTACTGCTCGCCATCCTCGTCGTGCTGATCGCCGCCGGCCATACCGGTGCCGACTTCTATGCGGCCGCATTGGCGGTGGTGAGCGTCAACCGGTTTGTGCTCGCCGCGCTGTCCGCGGGCCTGCCGGTGGTCGTCCCCGCGGGGCGGCTCGTCACGGCGAACGCCGTATCGACGACCGCCGGCACGCTTGCGACCCTCATCGGCGCCGGTATCGGCAGTGGTCTGCGGGGGCTGATCGGCGGGGACGACGCGGGTGTCGCCTTTGTGGCTGCGCTCTCCGGCGTCGTCTACCTGCTTGCCGCGGGGACCGCCGCCCGAGCGGGCCGGGGCGAGTTCGGCCCCGTGCACGCCACGCCCGGGCAGGGCGTTCTCGGCGAGGTCGGGCAGGTGGTCCTGGAACTGGCGGACGGAGCGGGTCACCTGTGGCGGCGGGCGCCGGCCCGGTACGCCCTGGCCGCGTTGACCGGTTCCCGGGCGTCATATGGTCTTACATCGGTTATGGCGATCCTGCTCTACCGTAACTACTTCACGGGCGCCGTCGGAGGTCTGGCGGGCCTTGCCCTGCTGGTGGGCGCCGGCGGGTTGGGAACGGTCACGGCCGCCTTCGTGACGCCGCGGGTGACCCGCCGGGTCAGCAAGCAGATGTGGATCATCTTCGTGCTGCTCGGCGCCGGGATCATCGAGATCTCCCTGTGTCTGCCGTTCAGCTCGGTGCTGTTGATCGTCGCGTCGGTGCCGATCGGGTTCGCCGCCCAGGCCAGCAAGATCTGTGTCGACACGATCGTGCAAGAACAGATCGACGACGCCTACCGGGGGCGCGCCTTCGCCCTCTACGATCTGCTGTTCAACGTCGCCTACGTGGCCGCTGCCGCGCTCGCGGCGATCACCCTGCCGGCCACCGGCAGGTCGGCGGCTATGGTGCTGGTCGCCGGAGCCGGGTACATCGTGTGCGCGCTGCTGTACCTGAGCAGGCGGACGTCCGACCCGTCTGACCCGTCCGATCTGGACGGCTTCGGGGGAGTGAAGGTCCGCCGGCTGCCGACAGCCGCAGCGCAGCCGAGCCCGATGACAACGGTTCCCACCAGGACTGCGACCTGATGCCTGACGCCTGATGCCTGATGCCTGATGCCTGATGCAGCTGACCGCGGTCAGACGGTGAGCGACGACGAGAGTGGCCCGGCCGCCCCCTCCGGGTGGCCGGACCACTCTCGTACATCCCGGGTCGCCTTGCGCGGGACGCCTCGCGCGGGGCGTCCTACTCGCCGCGGATGAACGCCTCCAGCTTGTCACGTGCGACGTTGTCGCGGTACTGCTCCGGCGGCGACTTCATGAAGTAGGAGGATGCGGCGACCAGCGGCCCCCCGACACCCCGGTCAAGAGCGATCTTGGCGCAGCGAACCGCGTCGATGACCACACCGGCACTGTTCGGCGAGTCCCACACCTCAAGTTTGTACTCCAGGTTCAGCGGCACATCGCCGAACGCGCGTCCTTCGAGGCGGACATAGGCCCACTTGCGGTCGTCGAGCCAGGAGACGTAGTCGGACGGGCCGATGTGGATGTTTTCCCGGCCCATGTCGTGGGAGAGCTGAGACGTCACTGCCTGTGTCTTGGAAATCTTCTTGGACTCCAGCCTGTCCCGCTCGAGCATGTTCTTGAAGTCCATGTTGCCGCCGACGTTGAGCTGCATCGTGCGGTCCAGGACAACGCCCCTGTCTTCGAACAGCTTTGCCAGGACACGGTGGGTGATTGTCGCGCCCACCTGCGACTTGATGTCGTCCCCGATGATCGGCAAGCCGGCCGCGCGGAACTTCTCCGCCCATTGCGCGCGGCCCGCGATGAAGACCGGCAGGCAGTTGACGAACGCGACGCCCGCGTCGATCGCGGCCTGGGCATAGAACTTCGCCGCGTTCTCGGAGCCGACCGGCAGGTAGCAGACAAGGACGTCGACTCGGGACTCACGCAGCGTGGCCACCACGTCCACGGGTTCCTCGTCGGATTCAGCGATCGTCTCGCGGTAATAGCGACCAAGGCCGTCCAGAGTGTGGCCGCGGGCGACGGTGACGCCCAGTGGCGGCACATCGGCAATCTTGATGGTGTTGTTCTCGCTGGCGACGATCGCCTCGGACAGATCGCGTCCGACCTTCTTGGCGTCGACGTCGAACGCCGCGACGAACTCCAGGTCCCGAACGTGGTACTGGCCAAGCTGGGTGTGCATCAGGCCCGGTACCTGCGCCGACGGCTCAGCGTCGCGATAGTACTCGATCCCCTGGACGAGGGATGCGGCGCAGTTGCCCACACCGACAATAGCGACACGTACCGAACCCATGACGGTCTGCTCCCTTTGGCTGTGTGTGAAGCGGTATTGGTTGTGGACGCTGGTGGGTGGGGCGGGGATGCGGGCCCTGCGGTGCCGCCGAACTACCCGGTGGGCGGGACCGCGTCGCCGTTGTCCTCCCGGCCCGGTGGCGTCGGCACGCTGGCCGGAAGGTGCGCGATCATGGATCCTCCTGCGCACCTGGAGGCCCGGTTGATTGTGGAGCTGCGGGCAGGTCTGGTGGCAGCCCCGCGGACACGGCGGTCGGCGGTGGTTGCGTCCGTCCGGTCTCGGCCCGTTCGGTTTCGATCAGTTCAGTGAGCCAGCGGACCTCGCGCTCGACGGACTCGAGGCCGTGGCGCTGCAGCTCGAGGGTGTAGGAGTCGAACCGCTCGCGGGTCCTGGTCAGGGCGGACCGGACCTTCTCACGCCGTTCCTCCAACCGGCCGCGTCGACCTTCGAGGATGCGCAGTCGGACAGCCGCGTCGGTCTTGCCGAAGAAGGCGAACCGGACGCCGAACATCTCGTCCTCCCAGGAGGACGGCCCACCCTCACCGAGCAGGGTGGCGAGGCGTTCCTTGCCCTCGGCCGTGAGGGTGTAGACAACGCGGCTGCGGCCGCCGAGGCGACCCGCGGCACTGGAGTCGTCGGCGGTGACGTAGCTCTCGGCCGCGAGCTTGCGCAGGCATGGATAGAGGGACCCGTAGCTGAAACGGTGAAAGGTACCCAGCACGGTGTTCAGCCGCTTCCGCAGCTCGTAGCCGTGCATCGGACTCTCCGAGAGCAGCGCGAGGACGGCCAACTCCAGCATTGCCGCTCCCTCCACCGTAACCGACCTGGCGGTTGTCTGATCCAGCGAGTGCCTGAACCGATGGTTGTGATCTGGCTATTTTGATCTCGTCGTGGTGATCTCGTTATGGTGATCTAGCGGTCAGACATATCGCTTCGATACATCGAGGATGCCACTTCGGGGAATCCAAGGCAACAACGGATGTCTGGTGTGGAACGGCGAGATGGTTGGATCGTGTCTCGGCCGGCCGTGGCACACCGTGTTCGGAGGGTTCTCCGGCGCTCGGGGCGCATCTGTCCGGACCGTCTGCCGGGTCGCCGCATCCGGCGTACCGTCTTTGCCATGCGCCCACGGTCGGTTATCGACTACGCGCTCGCCCGGCGAGCGACACTCGCTGACCTGCATGCGGGCAGGGTGTCGACGACAGACGTCTGTGACGCTCACCCATATCTGCTCCGGGCGGCCAGATATCATGGCGAGGCGACCACCCGGCGCTGTCCGGTCTGTCGTAACGAACCTTTGATCAACGTGACGTACACCTACGGTGACGAGCTTGGCGTGAGCTCCGGGCGGGTCCGGGCCACCAGGGATCTGCCGGCGCTGGAACAGCGCTTCAGCGAGCTGAACGTCTATGTCGTGGAAGTTTGCACCTCCTGTGGCTGGAACCATCTGACCACGTCTTTTGTGATCGGGACCGGCCAGCCACGAGTCAGGCGGGGGAGCCGTCGGCGCACGGCAGACTAAGAGCGCCCGCACGCCCTTTGGGCGGGTTGGCTGTGTGGGGCCTCCGGGCGTGCGGAAAGGCCACGATCGCACGCCCTTTGGCCGGCTGAGGCCGGTTTTACCGGAGCCGGTGTGGGTGCGTCCAGGTGGGGCGGCGTAGCGTCTCCCGGCAGCCACCGACCATGCGGGGTCCGTACCCCCTGCCGCAACGGACGGGACTGTCAGTGAGGCCACCCTACGATCGGGACGTGCACCCGCGCGACGATGACAACGCACGTACGCACGTGCGCCGTCCGCCGGTCCGCCGGGACCATCCCCGTACCGCCGGTTCGGGCGCGCCCGATCGTGGTCCCGACGGCCGGGGTGGGGCGCGCGACAGCCGCTACGACACGACGGACCGCGCCGCGATGGAACGCATCGGCGTCCGCGAGCGCACCGGCGACTCCACCACCTACGTGCGCCGCCCTCGCCCGGATGACGTGCCCGCCGCGGCTGCGGGTGACGCCCTTGATCAGGTCGGCGACCCCCCGGCCCGGCGTGCGGGTCGCCGCGCGGCCGCGTCCACGGTCAGGAAGGGCCAGGGCAAGCACGGTCCGATGTTCTGGCGAAACCGTCCACGGTGGTTGCGCCGGCTGGTCCTGCTCGGGCTGTTGTCCAGCGTGCTGATGGTCGCAGCCCTGGTGGCGCTCGTCCTGGCCTTCACAAAGGTGCCGCTGCCGGCAACGGTGAACACCGCCGAACAGACGTCGGTCATCACCTACGCCGACGGCCGGACCGAAATCGCCAAGATCGGAACGGTCAACCGGACGAACGTTCCGCTCTCCCAGGTGTCGGTGGACGCCCAGCACGCGGTGCTGGCCGCCGAGAACAAGAACTTCTACAGCGAGCCCGGCATCTCCCCGAAGGGGATCGCCCGCGCGATCTGGGTGAACCTCAGTGGTGGCGAGATCGCCCAGGGCGGTTCCACCATCACCCAGCAGTACGCCAAGAACGCCTATCTGACCCAGGAACGGACCTTCTCCCGGAAGTTCAAAGAGATCGCCATGGCGATCAAGATCGATCAGCAGTACTCCAAGGATGATGTGCTGGAATTCTACCTGAACACGATCTACTTCGGCCGTGGATGCTACGGCATCGAGGCCGCGGCCAAGACCTACTTCGGCAAACCCGCCAAGGACCTCACGGCCGAGGAGGGCGCGGTCATCGGCGGGCTGATCCGCTCCCCGAACGCGCTCGACCCGCGGGCGACCCCGGCCGCCGCCGAGCGTCGCTGGCATGAAGTGATCGACACGATGGTCGCCAAGGGATGGTTGGGCGCGTCCCGCGCCGGTCCCGACAAGAAGCCGCCGGTGACCAAGGAATGGGACAAGTCCAACGGCCTGGCGGTGTCATCGCCACAGGCCGCCTACATTCGTGACCAGGTCAAGGCCGAGCTGATCGCCGCCGGTATCACCGAGCAGCAGATCAACCTCCAGGGTCTGCGCATTCAGACCAGCATTGATCAGGGTCGCCAGACGGCCGCCTACCTGGCCGTCACGAACGTGCTCCAGAAGCCGTCCACGGCCGTGCCCGATCTGCGAACCGGGCTGGTCGCGGTCGAACCGAGCACCGGGCGGGTCCTTGCCTGGTATGGCGGTTCGATCTACGGCAAGGGTGCGAACGGCCAGACCTTCTGGGAGGACAACGTCTCAGAGGCGAAGGTGCCGCCCGGGTCGACGTTCAAGCCGATCACGCTGGCGACCGCCCTGACGCACGGCGCGAGCCTGAACTCGACCTATGAGGCCCCGGACGTGCTGAAGATTCCCGGAAACTCCGCCGACGGCACTGGAACCTACGTCGTTCACAACGACGAGGAACACGGCAACTTCGGCTATCCCAACCTGGTCAAGGCAACCGCGGAGTCCATCAACACCGTGTTCGTGCCACTCGGTATCACCGCCGGGATCGACAACGTGATCTCCACCGCGCGCGCCCTCGGCGTGTCCAAGGACATCGCGCTCACCGACGACGCCGGGGTTACGCTGGGCCGGGACGGCATCAGCGCAAAGAACATGGTCGCGGTCTACAGCACCTTCGCGAACGGGGGCAAGGCGACCACCCCACACCTCGTCGACCGGGTCGTCGATGGCAAGGGAAAGGTCATCTACGAAGGTCCGACGGGATCGACGACCGCACTGTCGGCGAGTGTGACCGCGGATGTGACCTACGCTCTGCAGTCGGTCATCAAGGACGGCACCGGCAAGGCCGCGCAGTTGGCCGACGGCCGTCCGGTGGCTGGCAAGACCGGTACCACCGACAAGTTCCGGACCGCATGGTTCTGCGGTTATGTCCCGCAGGTGGCGGCCTGCGTGAACATGTTCCGCGGGGACGGCGGGGTGAGCAAGGAGACCGCGCTGACCGGAATCCCCGGGGCCATGAGCGGTGTCTACGGCGGCGGTTATCCCGCCAAGGTCTGGAAGGCCTTCATGGACGGCGCCCTGACCGGCGTGGCGCCGCAGCCCTTTGTCGCGCCGAAGTACGTCGGGACGGTCACGAACGCGTCACCGTCGCCGACCCCCGGGCCGAGCGTCCCGCCGCTGCCCGCGCCGGTGCCGTCAGTGGTGCTGCCGTTCCCCACGCAGTCGCGACCGACTCCGGAAAGCTCGCCCACCGCCGGCGCAACCACCCCACCCGGCCCGGTGCAGCCGACAGTGACACCGAAGGCCAGACCATCGCCCACCAGCGGCACCATTAACATTTCGCCGCTTCAGGCCGGGTCTATGCAGTGAGCTCATGACGTCCGGCGGCGACCACTGAGCGCGAGGCGCGCCCCGCATGGAAGGCATGCTGTTCCAGTGCCCCATGCTGGTCGGGTGAGAATGCCCCATGGTTGATGGCTGCCGGGAGACACATCCTGGGACGGATCCGGACGTGTCGCGTCCCACGGCGCCCGCCCGACGGGTGAGCCCGTCGGGCGAGGACCCCGTGGTTGCCGGTGCGAGCATGCTCATCGGTGGTCCGCCCGGGGCCCACGCCCGCATCGGTGTCAACCGGAGCTGGTGGACACCACTGCGGCTCCTGATGGCCTTCACCGTCCTGATCTGCCTGCTGGCCTACGCCCAGAAGGCACCGTGCCGCGACACCCGCAACTGGTCGCACGAGTACCAGTACACGCGCATGTGCTACTCCGACGTGGTCGCCCTGTACGGCCAGGAGAGCCTGGCCAACGGCAAGCGGCCCTTCCTCGACTACCCCACCGAGTACCCGCCGCTGATCGGCGCGGCCATGCAGTTCGCGTCATCCGTCGCCGGATTCGCCTCGCCGTCGCAGCCGGTGTACCGCGACGACGGTGGCCGCCAGGTTGTGGCCAGCTACACGATCGATCATCGAACAGCCACCTTCTATGACGTCACAGCTCTGTTGTTCCTGGTGGCGGCCTGTGTCGCGGTGTTCGCCACGGCCCTGACCGCGGGCAGGGCCAGAGCCTTCGACGCCGCGCTGGTCGCGCTCGCGCCCGTTCTGGTGCTCCATCTCATGACCAACTGGGACATCCTGGCGGTGGCGTTCGCCGCCGCCGGCCTGCTTGCCTGGTCACGCCGAGCACCCACGCTCGCCGGCATCCTGATCGGGCTCGGAGCGGCGACGAAGTTCTACCCGGTGCTGTTCCTGCTGCCGCTGGCAGTGCTCACCCTGCGTGCGGGCAGAATTCGGCCCTTCGTCCGCACGCTCGTCGCGACCGTGGTGACCGCACTGGTGGTCTGGGTGCCCCTCTGGCTGGTTGCCGGGTACTTCAAGGGCGATGAACGGGTCGGCGACAGCATCTGGACGACGCTGTGGGCCGGTGGTGACTGGTTCGGCAAGCTCGGGGGCCACTGGGGCGACGGGACGAACGCGATGCTGCGCTTCGTCGACCTCAACTCCGAGCGCGGTCCGGACTGGGACTCCCTGGCCTTCGCCACGACCTGGCTGGCCAGCTCCTTTTCGACCCACATGTTCGGCGCCGTCCACCTGCTCACCATGGCGGTGGTCGGGATCGCGCTGGCCGTCATCGCCATCGCGGCGACGTCGCGATGGCCGGCCTGGCGATGGCCGATCGTGCTGGTGGCGTGCACCGGGTGGCTACTGGTCGCGGCCTGTGTCCCGGTGGTGCT
The DNA here is from genome assembly GCF_963555955.1 of Protofrankia sp. Cas3. Classification (NCBI taxonomy): domain Bacteria; kingdom Bacillati; phylum Actinomycetota; class Actinomycetes; order Frankiales; family Frankiaceae; genus Protofrankia; species Protofrankia sp. Cas3. The sequence goes on along the minus strand of NZ_CAUVXP010000026.1, from coordinate 20,109 downwards.
GACCGATGTCCGGGAGCACGGCATCCCCACCGGCAAACTCAACATCATTTCGATAGTCGTACTGGGGATGCTTCTTCTCGGCATAGCCGCGCTGGGATGGTTCGCGCCCCGGCGTCCGCGCCTGCCCCAGCTGTTGTTCCTCACGATCGCGGTGTTCCTGCTGACGAACAAGGTCTTCTCGCCGCAGTACACGCTGTGGCTGGTACCGCTCGCCGCGCTGGCCCGGCCACGGTGGCCGGCGTTCCTGGCCTGGCAGGCGAGCGAGGCATATGTGCTGCTCACCCGGTTCCTGCACTTCGTCTACAACGACACCAACGGAGCGTCCGGGATCGACCGTGGCTGGTTCGTGAGCGCCGTCGTCATCCGCGACCTCACCTTGTGTGTGTTCGCCTCGCTGGTCGTACGCGAGATCCTGCGGCCCGAACTGGACGTCGTCCGCGTCACCGGAGCGGACGACCCGGCGGGTGGCGTGCTCGACGGGGCGGCGGACCGGCGCAGTCGTCGGGCCATGCGCGCCACGGCGGACACCGCGACCGCGACGGACCGGGACGCGACGCAGGCCGGGCCGGGCGGATGGGCGGCGGCCGTCGGGGCTGGTCCATGACCGTGCCATCGGAAGATCCCCCCCCTGACCGGACCGGTCGCGCCCAACCGGATTCCGGCCTGGCCGCGCTGCCCGGGTCCGGTGCGCCCGGCATAGGCCGGACGTGGCTGAACTGGATTCCGCAAGCAGTCCGGGCGACCCTGCCGATCTGGTTCGTCAGTCGGGTCACGGTCATCGTGCTGTCCTTGGCCACATCCCGGGCACTGTCCGGTCAACCGGGTGCTGATCTGCCGGGCGTGTCGGCGCTGTGGAACCGCTGGGATGTCGGACTGTTCACCAAGGTCGCGCGGTTCGGGTACGAGTCCCCGATGTACACCGACCACACCGAGGTGGACTTTCCGGGCTACCCGATCGCGATGCGCTTCGCCCACCTGTTCATCGGTGACTGGACGGTCGCGGGGATGGCGGTCTCGTTCGTCGCGGGGGCCGTGGCGGTGGCGGCCATCTGGCAGATGCAGATCGATGACACTTCGGCCGCAGGAGCGTCGACCTCGACCGGACCGGTGGTTTCGGCGTCAATCGACCGGTCCGGTGGGACCGGACCGGTGTCCGCCGGGACCGGACGGGCCGCCGCCGGGACCGGACAAGCCCGTGGTGGGACCGGACGGGCCGCCGGCGGTATCCGGCTCTGGGCTGGTCCGGGTGACCAGGACCGCCGTGCCGCGGACTTCGCGGTCCTCGCGCTGCTGCTGTTCCCCTATGCGGTATTCCTCTGCGCCGGGTACTCGGAGGCGATCTTCCTCGGTTTTGCCACCACGTCCTGGCTCGCCGCCCGCCGCCAGCACTGGTGGCTCGCCGGCCTGCTCGGCGCCGGTGCAGCCTCGACGAGGGTCACCGGAATCCCCTTCTGCGTCGGGCTGGCGGTGCAGTATGTCGTCAGCCGGCGACGCGCGGGGCTACCGGTGTTCGCGACGTCGGGACTCGCGCTCGCGCTGCCTCCGTTGCCCGTCCTCGCCTTCGTCACCTACCTACGGGTGCGCACCGGACGGTGGGACTCCTACGCCTGGGCGATGCGGGTCGGCTGGCACCGGGACATCGACTGGCCCTGGGTGGGATGGCGGGCGACCTGGCACGGGGCCTTCGACGCGTCGCAGTCCTCGGCGTGGACCTGGTTCTGGCGTGGTGAGATGGCCGCCGTGGTCGTCGGCGTAGTCCTGACCGTGGCGCTGGTGTGGTCGGCGCGCCTCGGTGAGGCTGCCTTCGTCGGCGTTGCGACGTTGCTGATGAGCAGCTCGAACTACTACGCCTCGGGGATCCGGACAATTCTGGTGGCCTTCCCGATGTACCTGCTGCTCGCTCGGGTCGCGACCCGGTGTCCCTGGGTGCGGCCGGCCTACATCTGGCTGTGTGCGCCCGTCATGGCCGCTTTTGTCGTCGCCTTCACCCAGGGTCAGTGGGTCGACTAAGAGCGCCCGGTGTCGGCCACCGGTGCGGGTGCGAGCTGGTCGACGTGGATCGAGTAGTGTTTGCCAGGTTGCCGTTCGTTGGCCCGCGCGCGTTGCACGTGCGGGCGTTCTGACACGCGGCACTGTCCCTCCTGCCACGGAACCCTCCGTGGCCGCCCGAGTCCACAGGAGGTGGGTTCACCCTTGCCACGGCATTACGAACTGATGGTCATCCTCGAACCGGATCTTGAAGAGCGTACGGTCGCGCCCTCCCTCGACCAGTATCTGACCGGTGTCCGCGCCAGCGGCGGCGTTGTCGAGAAGGTCGAAGTCTGGGGCCGCCGCCGGCTCGCCTACGAGATCCGTAAGAGCGTCGAGGGCATCTATGCCGTCATCGACCTGCACTCCGAGCCGGATGTGGTCGCCGAACTCGACCGCCAGCTCGTCCTCAATGAATCGGTGATCCGCACCAAGGTGATCCGGCTTCCCGAGAAGAAGAAGCCCCGACGCAAGATCGCGGCCTGAAGGGAGCGGCTTCATGGCCGGCGAAACAGTCATCACGGTGGTCGGAAACCTGACGAACGACCCCGAGCTTCGGTTCACCCCCAACGGTGCCGCGGTGGCCAGCTTCACCGTGGCCTCGACGCCGCGGACCCTCGACCGGACCACCAACGAGTGGAAGGACGGGGACGCGCTGTTCCTGCGTTGTTCCATCTGGCGGCAGGCTGCGGAGCACGTTGCCGAATCGCTGCAGAAGGGCGCCCGGGTCATCGTCCAGGGTCGGCTCAAGCAGCGGAAGTGGACCGACCGTGAGGGTAACGAGCGCATCTCGGTCGAGCTGGACGTCGAGGAGATCGGCCCTTCACTGAAGTACGCCACGGCGAAGGTCGTCAAGGCGGCTCGTGGTGCCGGCGGTGGCGGTTATGGCGGACCGAGTGCCGGGGCTGCGCCCGGCGGTCCTACCGGCGGGGCTGGCGGCGGGGCTGGCGGCTACGGTGCCCCGGCGCCCGCCGGCGGCGGATCGGGATACGGCGGCGGTGCAGTCGAGGACCCGTGGTCCGCGCCGGCCGGCGCCTACTCCGAGGAACCCCCGTTCTAGTGGTCCGCTAGCGGACCACTAGTGGCCCGTGTGGCCTGCGGATGCGCGAATGGAACGGGCCTGCGGTCGAACCCACAGACATATAGGAGTGCACGATGGCCAAGGCGGCCGTGCGCAAACCGAAGAAGAAGGTTTGCGCGTTCTGCAAGGACAAGAGCGACTACATCGACTACAAGGACACCTCGCTGCTGCGGAAGTTCATCTCCGATCGCGGTAAAATCCGCGCCCGGCGGGTTACCGGAAACTGCAGTCAGCATCAGCGTGATGTGGCGATCGCGGTGAAGAACAGTCGCGAGATGGCGCTGCTGCCTTACACTTCGACGGCTCGCTGAGGAGGCTGGCGATGAAGCTGATCCTCACTCAGGAGGTACCCGGCCTCGGCAGCCCCGGTGACACGGTCGAGGTCGCCGGTGGGTACGGCCGCAACTACCTCATCCCGCGTCGGTACGCGATCGTGGCGACCCGGGGTGCCGAGAAGCAGATCGCCCAGATCCGCCGGGCCCGGTCGGCTCGGGCGGTTCGGGACCTCGGGCATGCAAAGGAGATCGCCGGCCAGCTTTCCAACCTGTCCGTCCAGCTGGTGAGCCGGGCGGGTAAGGAAGGCCGACTGTTCGGCTCCGTGACAGCGGCGGACGTGGTGGCAGCGGTGGCGGCGGCCGGCGGTCCCGATCTGGACCGCAGGCGGGTGGAACTGCCGAAGCCGATCAAGTCACTGGGTGCCCACACGGTCTCGGTGCACCTGCACACGGACGTCGTCGCGACCGTCAGTCTGGACGTGGTCTCCGCCTGAGAACGTCCGCCGGAGTGGTTCCACCTGAGAAGGTCCGGCCTGCATGGCGGTACGGGACTGCATGGCGGTACGGGACTGTAGGGCGGTATGAGTGACCGCGGTGTTGCCGACCGGCCGATGGACCGGCCGGTCGATGCCACATCGCGGTCACTTTTCGTATTTCTGTCCGCAGTCGGATCCATGCACAGCGTGAGTCGCCGGCCGTCCGGGGGCAGCGGTGATCGGATCCACGGATTTCTTTCGTCCACAGGCGGTGGATGACGCCGGCGCCTGCCAGACCGCGACATCAGCCTGGACGATCTATTTTCCGATCGGTTATCCACAGCTTCGAGGGACTTGTCCTGATGCTTTCCCCAGGACGTTCGGTCTTATCCACAGTTGTTATCCACAGGTTCTGTGGATAACTCTTTGGGGCTTCGGGCCGCTCCCCCGTACAGTCGGCGCCGCTGGTGGCGGGCGCTCTTAGGGTCGGCTGTCGGTGGGGGGTGCCCGGTCGGACATTGACAAAGCCACTCTGGTGGTCGAACATATGTTCGATAGTTAGATGTGTGTCGAAGCTGCGGTCACGAGAAGCGGTCACGACAAGAGGCGCTATGGGGGGTGGTCATGACACTGACCGACATTGACCGCGCCCGGGGTGGTTCGGGCGGGTCGGTCGAGTTCGACCGCACTCCACCACATGATCTTGCAGCTGAACAGAGCGCGCTGGGCGGCATGCTGCTGTCCAAGGATGCGATTGCCGACGTGGTGGAGGTACTCGCCGCGGGCGATTTCTACCGTCCCGCGCACGCCACCGTCTACGGCGTCATCGGCGACCTGTACGGCCGTGGGGAACCGGCTGACGTCATCAGTGTCGCCGCCGAGCTCGCCAGACGGGAGCTGCTCGAACGGGTGGGTGGGCCGGCGTACCTGCACACCCTCATCTCAAGCGTGCCGACGGCGGCGAATGCCGGCTACTACGCCCGCATCGTGGCGGAGAAGGCCGTCCTGCGCCGCCTGGCCGAGGCCGGTACCCGCATCGTCCAGCTCGCCTTCGGCCCCGCGCAGGACGTGGACGAGGTCGTCGACCGCGCCCAGGCGGCCGTCTACGAGGTCACCGAACGTCGCTCAAGTGAGGACTACACCCCGCTCGGCGAGTTGCTCAACCCCGCCCTGGAGGAGATCGAAGCCATCCAGGGGCACAACGGGTCACTGACCGGGGTCCCCACCGGCTTCAATGATCTGGACGAGCTGACCAACGGGCTGCACGGTGGCCAGTTGTGGATCATTGCGGCTCGGCCCGCTGTCGGCAAAAGCACGCTCGGTTTGGATCTTGCTCGGGCTGCGTCCATCCGTAACGGGATGACATCGGTGATCTTCTCGCTGGAGATGAGCCGCATGGAGATCACCATGCGGCTGTTGTCGGCGGAGGCCCGGGTGTCCCTGCAGAGCATCCGTACCGGGCGGCTCACCGACGACGACTGGGCCCGTCTTGCCCGCCGGATGGGCGAGGTCGCGGACGCTCCCCTGTTCATTGACGACAGCCCGCACCTGACCATGATGGAGATTCGGGCGAAGGCCCGGCGGCTCAAACAGCGCAACGACCTCCGGATGATTGTTCTCGACTATCTGCAGCTCATGTCGTCGCCAAAGCGGACGGAAAGCCGCCAGCAGGAGGTCAGCGAGATATCGCGTTCACTGAAACTGCTCGCCAAGGAGCTGGATGTCCCGGTGGTGGCGATCTCCCAGCTGAACCGTGCCTCGGAACAGCGTGCGGACAAGCGCCCACAGATCTCCGACCTTCGCGAATCAGGATCGCTCGAGCAGGATGCGGACGCGGTGATCCTGCTGTACCGGGAGGATGCGGTGGAGAAGGAGTCAGCTCGCGCCGGCGAGGCCGACCTGATCGTCGCCAAGCACCGTAACGGCCCGACCGGCACCGTCACCGTCGCCTTCCAGGGCCATTACTCCCGTTTCGTCGACATGGCCAGCTGACCGCGGTTCGTCGTCGGCCGCTCAGGCACCGCGAACCGGGAAGGGATGTGACCGTTGCAGCCGCGCGGACCGCTGCGGGGCGTGGGGAAGACCGCGCTCGGAGTAGCGATGATCCGCGCCCGCGAGAGCCGGCGGGACGACCGGCTGTTTGACGACCCGTATGCGCAGGCGTTCGTGGACGCCGCACCAGGGGCGTTTCCCGACGAGCCGAAGACCGAGAGGCAGGTGGCTGCGCTCGGGCCGCTGGCATCCCTGGGAGCGGTGTTCCACCTCCACGGCGTCATCCGTACGCGGTTCTTCGACGACTACCTGACAGCCGCCACCGCGGCCGGATGTCGGCAGGTGGTGCTGCTGGCCGCGGGCCTGGACACCCGGGCCTTGCGGCTTGCCTGGCCGCCGCGCACCCGCGTGTTCGAGCTCGACCTTCCCGACGTGCTGGCCTTCAAAGACACGGTGCTGGCCGCTTCCAGCGCTGTGTCACGCTGCGAGCGGGTCACCGTGCCGGCTGACCTGCGGGAGGACTGGACGGCGACGCTGACCGAGGCGAGCTTCGACGCCACCAGCCCGACGGCGTGGCTGGCCGAAGGGCTGCTCCTTTACCTCACCGCCGACGAAGCGGGACGACTGCTCACCAACGTCAGCGACCTGTCCGCACCGGGCAGCCAGCTCTCGTTCGAGCACACCCCCATGGCCGCCGCCAGCCTGACCGCCGCCGCCAGCCTGACCGCCACCACACGCCAGATGCCGACCATGCAGCAGTACACGGCGCTGTGGAAAGGCGGACTCGGGGCCGACGCCCCCGGCTGGCTCAGCGGCCACAGCTGGCAACCCCAGTTCCACGAACTCGCCGCACTCGCCGCTTACTATTGCAGGCCGATTCCCGACGCGACCCACGGTGGCTTTCTCACAGCCCTGCGCGTGACTCCATGACCCCAGCACGCAGCCGCCGCCCACAGGAGCCCCTCGGTCAGCCCTTCCAGCGGGGCCGGATTGCCGAGTACATCGTCCGGCACAGGGATTCGGTGGTTGTCGACCGGTGTCAGCGTTGCTCGGAGACGATTTTTTCGATGTAGGCCCGGCGATGCCGGTCGAGGATCGGGTCGATTTCCGTGGTTGCCTTGCTCGCGAACTCGGCGAAGATCCGGAGTAAGATCTGGACTTCGTCAGGATCCTGGTGCGACACTATTGTCATCGGTGTCTCGGACAGCACGCGGTTCTCGTCGAATATCTCCATGCTGCCCGACGGCGGCACGACAAGCTCGGTCCCATCGGGGATGAAGGCGATGGTAATATTCGGTCGGTTGGTCGCGAGCGCCCTGATGCGATCAATTTGAGCAATCATGGCCGCGGGTGCCGCCACCGGATAACTCAGTACCGACTCCAACAGAACGAAGTGGAAAGTTCGCTTTTCGTCGTACAGTATCTTCTGTCGTTCCATCCGTAGGGCGACCGCATCCGCTCCATCGACGAGGTAGTCGATATCGAACAGTTCGCAGAAACGCACGATGATTGCCTGGGCGTATTCGCTCGTCTGGAGCAGACCGGGAATGAGAGCCGGCTGGAAGAAGCGAACAACCAGCGCGGCGGCCTCATGCTCGAGGTACTCGGGCTGAAATCGGCCTATGTATGGCCTGGGGTCGATGATGGGGGCTGCTCCCGACCCGATGCGCTCGGCGGCCTGCCGGAACTGCAGCACCACGTCGTCGGGCTCGCCGAGAGCCCGCACGATGGCTTCGATGTCGTCAGGGCCGGGTGCGATCGTGCCGGTTTCTATCCGTGAGATTTTGGACTGGCTCATCCCCGCCCGGCTGGCGAGTTCCTGGCCGCTGAGCCGGTGCCGGTGCCGCAGGCTCGCGAGTTCGGCACCGAGGTCCAGCCCGTCCGCTCGCCTTGATGCGTCGTCCGGGAGGTTCCTCATGCCAGCCACCCTTCCGAGTCGGATCTGGGAGGTCGGCGGTGCGATCACGGATGACGTTCGCACCACCGCAGCGCCTGTGGCCGGTAGGTCAGGGCCGCAACGCCTGTGCGGCCTGGCGGAGCAGGTCCGCCGGGATACGGACCATCGATTCGCCCGCCGCCACCGCGTGGGCGGAGTCGACCACGTAGCCCTGCACCACGACGGTGTCGGAGCCGTCCTGGTACACAGTCGGGCAACTACCCGCATAGTCGCAAGACGTAGCGAGGACGGTACCTGGTGCGCTGGTCGTCACGGCGACTCCTTGTCGGGGATGAACATGACAGGACGACCCGGTATCTAGCGGGTCGTCTATGCATGTCGCGCTGTCAGCCGTGCGGGTGAGCCGGCCGATCGGAGCGTCGACGGATGGCTTGCCCCTCGTGGGGGCCGACCCGTATTCAACCAGCTCACCGGCACTCTGACTGTGCCCGGGGGGTAAATTTCCACGATCACTCCGGGCTCTGACCGATGCGTGCCGGTTCGTTCATAGATTCGGAATAGTCCAATCTTTGCGGAATGGTTCTTGCGTTGTGACCTTCTGGTCTGCATAGTGGAGTCATCTCGCCGCAGCGGGGCGGTCCCTCCTCAAGGAGAGGCGCCATGATCGAGATGTTGCCGGCTCCAGATTCCAGCTGTCGACGCGGTCGGTCGCCGGTCTGCGTACGCCGGCGAAGTCCCATGGCCGGCGTACGTCCGAGAGGGCCACCGGTCGGCGGCAGCACACCTTGCGCGTCTGAGAGCCTGTTTTGAGGCGCGGGTGTTCGAGGCGTTCGTGCGGGCGGATTCATCTGATGGCAACCAGGCCAGGATGGACCGCTCTTCGTTGACTCTGGCGTCGGTACGACGCGCCACGCGCCACGCGGCGCATCCCGGCATGGAGGCAGGACCCGGCGGCGGACCTGCGGGAGCAGGAGACGGAAAGGAAGGCCAATAATGGAACCAGCAGCGATGATGTCGGGTCCGCCCGACGTCATCGGTGGGAGGGTGCGGCAACACCCTCCCACCAAACTGATACTGCATGACCCGTACCCCGGTTGGCGCCGGTTGGAGAACGGACCAGTTCTGACAATAGACCTTCGCTGTTACCTGGCGGGGTTCCAGGCAGGTAACCGCCTGGTGTCCGCCGAGCGGGTCGCTGTCGGCGTCCGCGTCGCGTCGCGAACGGAGGCGTGATGAAGAGCAATCTGATTCTCGCGGCGGCGGTGGTGGCCGACGTCGAGCAGCGGATCACCCTTCCGCCGTCCCGGACGCTGGTGATACTCGGCTTCGTGGTGGCCCTCATCGCGCTCGTGGGCGGGCGTCCGTTGATCGCAGGCGGGTTGGTGATGGCAACGATCATCTTCGCGGGTCTGGCGGCGATCGCGCAGGGAGCCCCCGAGATGTTCAATGCGACGCAAAGTCCGGTCCCACCTGACATCGCGGTTACGGGCCTGCTGTTCTTCCGAGGTGGCTGGGGCGCATCGAGTGCGACTCGCGGGAACCTGAGAAGCGGGGAAGGCGCAGGGCACCGCGGACCGGCCGAGACCGACCAGTAGCCACCCGGTGCGGCCGGCAACGGCCGCACCGGCAACGGCGCACGAGCAGCAAGATCTCAGATCGCCCGGGAGCCGGTCCTGGTAGGCACCACAGGACACCGGTACGGTTTCCGGGCGATCTTTGTTGGCCCGTATCCGGAGTTGGTGGGCATGGCGGTGGTTGTCGACCGGGCGTGCCAGACTTGCGCTCATGACTGCCCCCGCCCCCGCTGACGGCTCGCGCGGCCTGCCCGTGCTGGAGATCGCGCAGATCGACGTCACGCCCGGCGAGGAGGAAAAATTCACCGATGCCTACCGCTCGGCTGTCGGTGAGATCACATCCTGCCCCGGTTGCCGATCGGTGCGGATAACCCGCGGGGTGGAGTCGCCGTCGCGGTTCGTCCTGCTGGTCGAGTGGGAGAACCTCGACGCGCACCTGGTGACCTTCCGGGAGTCCGACCGCTTCGTCCGCTGGCGTGCGGCGCTGGGCCCTTTCTTCGCCCAACCGCCCACTGTGGAGCACGTGACCGACCTGCCGTGAGCACCTTCGTCAACTACTTCTTCTTCGCGCCGCTGTTCGCCACCTTCTTCGGTTTCCTGGGGTGGATGGTCCCCGCCGTCCTGTCCCGCGGGGCCCTGCCCCGCCGCCGGGTCGGCGTCTACGCTTTGTTCCGCACCGGCTACGCGATCATCGCCGTCCTGGCTCTGTTCCTGCTCGTGGTGGGGACGCAGACGAGTACCCGGGCCGTGGAGCCCGACGGTCAGGTCCACTTCGTGGCGGGCGCACGCAGCCATGAAGTGCTCCCGCTCCTGGGCACTGCCGCATCCTTCGCCGTCGTGTGGCTGGTCCGGCGGGAGTGGCTGCGCCGTCGCGGCGCTCGGTAGGGACACCCGCGGCGGCCGGCCCTGGCAGAGCCGGCCCTGGCAGAGCCGGTACTGGCGGCAGGTACTGATGCGCGGACACTGTTCGGGCGGGCGTTACGCTGGGCGTGAACGGGCAGGTCTCTGTGAGCGTGCCCGACCCAGGCGCGGTCCACGTCCGCGTCGATCGATTGCCACGAGGACTGCCCGATGCCTGCTCTGCGTTCCCGCACCACCACCCACGGTCGTAACATGGCCGGCGCCCGAGCCCTGTGGCGTGCCACCGGCATGACGGACAGCGACTTCGGCAAGCCGATCGTGGCCATCGCCAACAGCTTCACCGAGTTCGTCCCCGGTCATGTGCACCTGCGCGACCTCGGCCGCATCGTGTCGGACGCGATCGCGGAGGCCGGCGGCGTGGGGCGGGAGTTCCACACGATCGCGGTGGATGACGGCATCGCCATGGGTCACGGCGGAATGCTCTACTCGCTGCCGTCCCGCGAGATCATCGCGGACAGTGTCGAGTACATGGTCAACGCGCACTGCGCGGATGCGCTCGTCTGCATCTCGAACTGCGACAAGATCACGCCAGGGATGCTGCTGGCGGCGCTGCGGCTGAACATCCCCACCGTGTTCGTGTCCGGCGGCGCGATGGAGTCCGGTCAGGCTGTCGTGTCCGGTGGCGTCGTCCGGTCCGGTCTGGACCTCATCTCCGCCATCGCCGCATCGGTGGACACCACGGTCGATGACGCCGAACTGGACGCGGTGGAACGCTCGGCCTGCCCGACCTGCGGGTCGTGCTCGGGCATGTTCACCGCCAACTCGATGAACTGCCTGACCGAGGCGCTCGGGCTCGCGCTGCCCGGCAACGGGTCCACCCTGGCCACCTCCGCCGCTCGCCGCGACCTGTTCGTCCAGGCCGGACGGACCGTTGTGGACCTCGCGAAGCGCTGGTACGACAAGGACGACGACGCCGTGCTGCCGCGGTCGATCGCGACCCGGGCGGCGTTCGCCAACGCCTTCGCCGTGGACGTGGCCATGGGCGGTTCGACCAACACCGTCCTGCATCTGCTGGCCGCCGCGGTCGAGGCCGGCGTCGACATCACCCTCGACGACATCGACGAGATCTCCCGGACGGTGCCGTGTCTGTGCAAGGTGGCGCCGAGCTCCGAGTACCACATGGAGGACGTCCACCGGGCCGGCGGCATCCCGGCCATCCTCGGGGAGCTCGACCGGGCCGGACTGCTGCACCGCGACGTCCACACCGTCCACTCGGCAAGCCTGGCGGAGTTCCTGTCGCTCTGGGATGTCCGCCGGTCGGACCCGGCCGGCGAGGCGGTGGAACTCTTCCACGCGGCACCGGGCGGAGTGCGCACGATCGAGGCCTTCTCCTCGGTCAACCGGTGGGAGTCACTGGACACCGATGCCGCATCGGGCTGCATCCGCGACGTCGCCCACGCCTACTCGGCGGACGGTGGCCTCGCGGTGCTGCGCGGAACGCTCGCCCCGGACGGTGCCGTGCTCAAGACCGCCGGAGTGGAGGCCGGGCGGCTGACCTTCCGCGGCCCCGCGCTGGTACTGGAAAGTCAGGACGACGCGGTGGACGCGATCCTGTCCGGCCGGGTCCACCCCGGTGATGTGCTGGTCATCCGCTACGAGGGCCCACGGGGCGGTCCGGGCATGCAGGAGATGCTGTACCCGACCGCGTTCCTGAAGGCGCGTGGTCTCGGGCCACAGTGCGCGCTGGTCACCGACGGGCGGTTCTCCGGCGGGTCCGCGGGTCTGTCCATCGGGCACGTCTCACCCGAGGCCGCGCACGGCGGCGCGATCGCGCTGGTTCGGGACGGCGACATCATCGAGATCGACATTCCGTCCCGCCGACTGGACCTGATGGTGGACGCGGCCGAGCTGGCCGCGCGCAAAGCCGCGCTGGCCGCGTCCGGCGGCTTCCGGCCGGCGGACCGAGCGCGTCCGGTGTCGGCCGCGTTGCGGGCCTACGCGGCGATGGCGACCTCCGCATCGACCGGCGCGGTTCGCGACGTCTCGCTGGTCGCTCCATAGGGAACCGGGGCCGGCCGGTCAGGCCGGGACGCAGAGGGAGAGCGCGAAGTCGTCGGCCGGGTCGGTCCACCAGCGGACCATGGCCAGACCTGCGGCCGCGAACTCGGTGGCGAGCCTGTCCCTGGTGAACTTGGCGCTGATCTCGGTACGCATCTGTTCGTTCTCGGTGAAGGACACCGACAGGTCGAGCGCGCTTATCCGCACCTGCTGGGCACGCACGGACCGCAGCCGCATCTCGATCCAGGAGTTCTCCGCATCCCAACAGGCCACATGCGCGAACCCGCGCGGGTCGAAGTCCGCGCCGAGCTCGTGGTTGATGACCGACAGGACATTGCGGTTGAACGCCGCCGTGACACCGGCGCTGTCGTCATAGGCGGCGACCAGCCGGTCGGGATCCTTGACCAGGTCGGTGCCGAGAAGCAGCGCGTCGCCTTCGTTGAGCTGGGCGCGCAGGCTGGTCAGGAACTCGTGTCGTCGGGTCGGGGCGAGGTTGCCGATGGTCCCGCCGAGAAAGGCGACCAGGCGACGGCTGGCGCCGGGCAGCAGGTCGGCGCCGGGCAGCAGGTCGAGGTGGCACTCGAAGTCACCCACGAGCGCGTGGATGGTCACCCCGGGGTACTCGCCGCGGATGGCGGTGGCCGCGCGGGAGAGCACGGTCTCGTCCACGTCGAAGGGCACGAACCTGCGCAGGTGGCCGCTGTTGCGCAGCGCGTCGAGCAGCAGGCGGGTCTTTGCCGACGTTCCGGAGCCGAGCTCGATGAGGGTGTCCGCTCGCGACATCGCGGCGATCTCATGGACGCAGCTGGTCAGAATGGCCCGTTCGGTCCGGGTCGGGTAGTACTCGGGCAATCGGGTGATGGCGTCGAAGAGCATGCTTCCCGTGGCGTCGTAGAACCACTTGGGTGGCAGTTCCTTCGGATCCGCCGTGAGCCCCGCCCTGACGTCGGTCGCGAGTGCCGCGGCGCGGTCGGCTGCGCTCAGGTGCCGGTCGACGACGATTCCCGGGGCGGTCCTGATACCGGTGCCGGGACCGACCCGGGAATCGTCGTCGACCGCGGAGCCCACATCGGTGAGATCGGTACTGGACGCTGTCATGGTTGCAACCTCCGGGAGCGCTTCTGCGACCGAGAGTAACCGAATTCTAGATCAAACTACTAATGGTTACATCACGTGTGTCGGTGGTCAGCAATTTTTGATCATCAAGGTCAATCCATCCGTCCGAGTCATCGCTGGGCTCGCTGGCCACGTGCACTCCGATGGCGTCACCATCTGTCGATACCCGGTATGAGAGGGTTTCACCCCAGGTCGTGGCGACGATCTGGCGGCCGTCGGTTGCCAGCAGGTTGAGTCGGGCGGCACCGTCGGCCCGACCCGCGGCGACGACCACGTCCGCGACGGCGTCGGCGAGACTCGCGCCCGCGCTCACCCGCTGCCAGACCACGGCGGCCAACAGGGCGGAGTCGCAGCGCGAGTCGGGCACCGGGGCGCCCCGCTGCCAATCGAGCATGCGCATCACCACGTCGACGTCCACCCGCCCGTTGTGGCTGAGCAGGTACCGACCGTGCGCGTAAGGTGCGGTCGCTGTCTCCTCGATCGGCATGCCGACAGTGGCGTTGCGTACCGCTCCCAGCACGCAACCGGACTGGACCGCGCCGGCGAGTGAGGCGAACGAGGAATCCGTCCAGATCGGGACAGCCCGCCGGTAGCGAGCCGGCTCGGTCCGCAGCGCGGGGACGTACCAGCCGACACCGAAGCCGTCCGCGTTGATCCGGCCGTGCAGCATCCGTCGTGGCATCCACGCCTGGCGCAGCAGACTGTGTGGCGGATCATGTAGGAGCGCGGTGAGCGTCCGCGGCGTCCCGAGCCAAGCCAGGTGGCGACACACCAGCCTCAGCCTCCCATCTCGGCGTCGCGCGCGAGCCGGAAGCCGGCAAAGATCTGACGGCGAATCGGATGATCCCAGTTGCGGAAGGTCGACCGGACGGCGCTGTGGTGCGTGGCCCAGGACCCGCCGCGCAGCACCTTGTAGACGCTCGGGGACGTACCGGGGAAGAACACCTCGCTGTACTCGCGGTACGGGAATGCGTGGAAACCCGGATAACCCGAGAAGTCGCTGGCTGTCCACTCCCACACGTCACCGATCATCTGTTCGACGCCGTACGCACTGGCTCCGGCTGGGTACGCCCCACGTACGCCCGGACGGGACGTGACATGGTCAAGGTTCGCCCGCTCCGGCGTCGGATCGCTGTCCCCCCAGGGAAAACGTCGCGAACGCCCGGTGACGGGATCGTGCGCGCACGCCTTTTCCCACTCGGCTTCGGTGGGCAGCCGCCGCCGGGCCCAGCGGGCGTGCGCCTGCGCCTCGTACCAGCAGACGTGCTGCACGGGCTCGTCCATCGGGACAGGTTCGTCGCGGCCGAAACGGCGCCGTACCCAGCTTCCCGCCTCGCGGCGCCAGAACTGCGGGGCCCGCAGTCCGGCCTCGCATCGCCACGCCCAGCCCGACGGCGACCACAGACGTTCGTCGTCGTAGCCACCGGCCTCGATGAACGCCATCTGCGCCGCGTTGGACACCGGCAGCGTGTCGATGAAGAACGCCGGGACGTACACGCGGTGCGCGGGTCGTTCGTTGTCGTAGGTCCAGGCGTGGCCTGGTGTGTCGCCGTCGGTGCCCATCGTGAATTCGCCGGCCGGCACCAGCACCTCCGTCGGCAGTCGGCGCCGTCCGGCCGGTGGGACGCGTGCCTCGCCGGTCCCGTCTGTCCCGCCTGTCCCGCCGGTCTCGCCGGTCCCGCCGGTCTCGCCGATGACCGCGGGACCCGTCCGGAGCTGGTGGGTGGCCAGCATCGTCTCGTCGTGCTGGTGCTCGTGCTGGAGCACCAGTCCGTAGACGAAGCCGTCCGCCAGCAGCGCGGACGGTCCGACTGGTTCGACCGGCCCGACCGGTGGCCGCAGCGGCGTGTGCAGTGCGTCCAGTGCGTCCGGGGCGAGTCGGTCCAGGGCGTCCAGGACATGGCCGCGGACCTCAGCCAGGTAGCTGCGGGTCTGCGCCGGGCTGAGCAGGGGTAGGGCGGGCCGGTCCGCCCGGGGATGGCGGAACGCGTCGTAGAGCTCGTCGATGCCCGGCCGTAGTGGCGCCCTGCCCGCCGCCGCCCGCAGCAGCCACAGTTCTTCGTAGTTGCCGACGTGGGCGAGGTCCCAGACCAGCGGTGACATCAGCGGTGAATGCTGGTGGCACAGGTCGGCGTCGTCAAGGTCGGTGTAGGCCAGGCTCCGCGCCCGGCTGTCCGCGAGCGCCCGGGCGATGTCGCCCGGTTGCGCGCCTGCGCTCGCAGTCACAGCGCGACCACAGCTGCGCTGTTCGGCGCGGGCACCGGTGCTGTTACGCTCAGACAACGTTCGCTCGCGTCGATCTCGGTGCGCAGCAGGCCCTCCGGCCCGACCTCGGCCAGGCGATCGGTGAGATCGTCGGCGGGGCAGCGGCCCGGCTCGACATAGTTGTCAAAATACGCGTCGACGGCCGCGAGCAGGGATGCGTCGGCGTCCATCCGGCCCAACGCGTCCCGGGCCGCGCCCGCGCACGTCCTGGCGGCCTGGTGCAGGGCGGTGTCGCCCAGGCCCACGAGCGCCGCGGTGACCCACTCGTCGGCGACGGGCACACATGCATCGGCCGCGATGTCAGCGGCATGTGGGTCGTCGAGCAGCGCGGTGGTCACCGCGACCACCACCGGCCAGTTCCCGGCCGGGACCGCGTCGAGGTAGCGCAGCTCCAACCAGCCTCGCGGGCGCACCGGTGGGAACACGGTCGTCGCGTGGTAACTCAGGTCCGTGGTTGTCGGTGGCCGCGTCAGTGGGCTCTCGCCCGCCACCCACTCGCCGAACGTCACCGCGGTCGGGGGTTGCGCGAACCCGCCGAGCGGATCCCGAACCAGCATGATCCTCGCGGCCAGCAGATAGTCAGCCCAGGCGGTTGCCGGGTCGGACCGGCGAGCGGTCGCCACCGGCCGGGTCCGGGTCGGATCGATCTCCGCCCACACCGCCTGCCGGGTCGAACAGCAGCCGGTGGCCGTTCCCGCCAGCACCGGGGAGGCGGCGAACATCGCCACGAGCGCGGGCCCCAGGGCATGCGCCAACTCGAAGCGCCCGGTCCACTGGTCCGTGGTACCCGCGTTCAGGTTGACCTGGATGGAGGCGGTCGAGCACATCATCGTCACCCCCGCCGACCCGCCGCCGGCCCGGAAGTAGCGCTCCATGGCTTCGTAGCGGGACGCGGTGAGATGGCGGCGCGGCGGTCGCAGCGGGTCTGTGCCCATCCCGACAAGCGCGAGGCCGGCATCCGCGAGCATGGACTGGACCCCGGCGAGGTCGGCGGCTGTCCGCGCCAGCGCATCCGACAGCGGCAGCGGCGGAGCCGACAGCTCAAGCTGGCCACCGGGTTCGAAGGTGATCCGGGTTCCGCCTGGCAGGGTCGAATGCCCCGGGATGCCAGTTGCCCCGGCGGTTGCCCCGGCAGTTGCCCCGGCGGACGGGCTGTCGCGGAGATCGAACGGGCGCTCGGGAACGGCGGCGGTGAGCGCCGCCATCGTCCGGGTGGGTGCCACCGGGCGGTATACCGCTTCCGTGTCGACGACGAACCACTCGGTCTCGACGCCGACGGTTCCCCGCGGCTGCTCTGTCAGGCAGGTCAGGTGTGCGTAGCGATGGACGTCTGCCGCTGACCGGATCTCGTCATCAATGCCGCGGTGATCGTCTTTCGGCTTACCTGACTGTGTCCGTGTCATGAACCCTCCAGGTCCGGACCGGCCAGCGTCGCTGGCCGCGGGTCGGTGCGGGTCGGTGCGGGGATCGTGCCGTGCGGGTGCTGTGCGGGTGCTGTGCGGGTGCCGTGCGGGTGCCGTGCGGTGCCGTGCGGTGCCGTGCGGTGCCGTTACGTCGTACCCCGATGCGGCAGCCGTGGCCCGGACTTTTGTGTCCCTGGTGTTTCCTGCACGGTATGTCCTGGCCCCGGTGACTCACGGTCGGTATGTGAGCGACGGTCGGTAAAGGCGTCGCGGTTCGGGTGGGAGCCCGGTGGAGATATCCAGGACGTGGCTTTGCCGGTGTGATTTGTATGGGATGGTGGTCGCTGCGTAGCCGACTCGCTATCGCGGTGGCCGCCCGGGGGGTGGCCGGCCTGCCCACGGCGGAGGTGAGGGATCGTGCGCAATGCGGGCCGGTTCGGCCGCGATCTGGTCAGCCGGAGTGTGGTCGGTCGGGGTGTGGTCGGCCGGAAGGTGATAATGACTCGGGTGTCACAGGGACATCGGGTGTCGCAGGGACACTGGCCCGGTCGGTCGGCCATGGCGGAGTATCGGCGTTGCCGGCAGCTCTACGTGGTCGAACGTAAGGACAGGGCAACCCGAGCGGCGGTGGCCGCCGGCGTCGTCGCCGGCGTAGCCGCGATCGTGGTCAGCGTGTTCGGGGTTCTGTTGAGCCTGTCCACATTGCTGATACTGCAGCTGGCCCTCGGTTTTGTCATCGTCGTGCTCGCTGTCGCGGCAACCCGCTTCTTTCGATCTCCACCGGAAATCGAGTCGTGGCGGGAGGATGCCGAAGCCGAACGGCATACCGCACGCGCGCTCGAGCGCCTCGCCCGTGCCGGGTACACCGTCCTGCATGATCGTTCTATTACCGGTTCCGCCGGCAACATCGACCATCTGGTCATCGGACCGTCCGGCGCGTGGGTGGTCGAGACGGCCGCGCATCGCGGGCCGCTGCGGCAGAACCGGGCCGGGCTCTGGGCGGGCAAGGTGCCGTTGCATCCCATGCTCGAACTGGTCGCTTGGATGGGTGAAGAAGTCACCAACCAGCTGGTCGCCGAGCTGCCGGCGGGTTGGCAGGTCTGCGTGCAGCCGGTGATCGCGTTCGCGCGCGCCGCGCCGCCGCACGGGCTCGCAGTGCTCGACGATGTGGTCTTGCTGCCGGCGACGGGGGTCGCTGACTACATCCTCACGGCTGGTGTCCTGCTGCGGCCGCTGGACGTCGCCGTGCTGGTGGACGCCGCCGAGCGGGTGTTTCCGGCCTATCCGGTGAACGGCCCGGAACCGACCTGGCCGGCCATGTCCCGGTTGCGGGGTCTGCTGCGGCGCTGACGTCCCTCCTGGAACCTCTTCTGGATCTTTTCTGGACAGGGTGTCGGTCACCGCAAAGCGGTGCGCCGCGTGGCTGTCCAGGGGGCGGATGATCCCCTGATATCGTCGGCGACCGGACACATTTTTGGATGTTGAACGGTCCGTGGCCGTGTTCCCGCCGGCGGCGGTATACCCACGGCGGCGTGTTGGGTCTGCGCCGGGATACCGCCGCCGGACCACATCCCAGGTGGACAGTTGCGGGGTCAATGCGTTCACGGATGATGGGTGCAACCGCTGAACCACAGCTGGAACGGTTGCGGCACCAGCGCTGCGAGAATGCATTCCAGCGTCGCCGAAATAGCATTCACACCAATGAAGAGAAATTGGGAATAGACGGGATCGCGGGCGCGCCGTAGGCTTTGGTTCAGGCCAGTCACCCCCTATTTGTGAAGCGCGGTCGAAGGGTGTGGAGATGGGTAAGAGAATACTTGTGCTGGACGCCGACGGAGAACTTCTGGGAAAGTTCGCCGACACCTACACGGCACACCTGTGGAGTCACTACAGGATTCTCGCTCCCGGCTTCGACGGGCACGTCGAAGTGTTCGACCCGCACACCAGGACGTCGCTCGTCGTGGGGACCGATGAATGTCGGAGTATCATCTGGGGAAGGATCCAGAACACGTCGGTGTCCTGTGACGAGCGGGCCGATTCCGACGATTTCAGCCTGCCGGAGCAGTCGCTGGGGCAGCTGTCACGCCGGTCCGTGACACGGGCCTGGCTTACCGCGGGGGCCTGAACGGCTTCTGAAACCGTATGAACACCTTGAGCTATGCTCCCAGCTCCCCGGCTGCCGGCTGACGGTGTCCCGGCCGCCGGGTGAACCGACACCGATGGTGCCCGGTCCCCATGAGTGCCCTGGGGACGTGGGCCGCCGGCGGCGCGAAAGAACCATGATCGCGCCGCGGTCGGCCCTCAATGCGGCCTTCCGGTGTCGGGGCTGATGCGGGAGCGGCGGCGTGGGTAGCGGTGGTACAC
Organism: Protofrankia sp. Cas3; assembly: GCF_963555955.1. NCBI lineage: Bacteria > Bacillati > Actinomycetota > Actinomycetes > Frankiales > Frankiaceae > Protofrankia > Protofrankia sp. Cas3. Next base: position 719 of record NZ_CAUVXP010000026.1, on the reverse strand, counting down.
GGCCACCGCCATCCCTTACCCGCGCCGCCGTTCCCGTCTTTCGTGCTTTCGTGCCATCGGAGACCGGCTGCCGTCACCCAGCTGGCGGCGCACGACCAGGGAACCCGCCAGCAGAAAGAAAAGCAGCAGCACGAACGTGTTGGACGTACCCCCGTTCGAGCTGGTCAGCACCATGTCCACACCGGACCGCAGGACAGCCCCGCAACTCGCGGTGATCGTGCGGTGCCCGGCCCGATAGGTGGCGAACTGTACGACGGTGGAAAAGCGACCACGGCTGTCCGCTGTCGTCTGTCCGATGATCTTGTTGTCGTCGGACGTGATGACGACCGGCGCGCCCGACCCGCATCCCGCGCCGGTGGCGATCAGCGTGTCCCCGGCGGAGAGAATCGGATGGTCCAGCAGCAGCTCGCCGGGTACCGGGCTGCGTGGGACAGGCGTGGGGGTCGATCCCGGGGTGGTCGGTGTGCACCTACCCGAAGCGGTTCGTACCGACGTCGTCGGGCAGGGCGTCGGCGGCTGTGGGCACCGCTGTCCGGCGGGCACGAGCAGGCCGCCAGGGCATGTCACCGACGGTTGCGGACAGCGGCCCGCGCTGTCCGGCAGGGCTCCGCCTGGGCAGGTGGAGCCGGGCGTCGGGGTCGGACACGGCTGCCCGGCCGGCACCGTAGTCCGGTCGGCACAGGTCACCCGTTGCGGGGGGCACTGGTCTTGTGAGGGGG
>NZ_CAUVXP010000025.1:5469-48529 GCF_963555955.1 Protofrankia sp. Cas3 | reverse complement strand
CTAGAGCGCCCGGCAATAGGGGCGTGGATGAAGGAGCGGGGCTGGGGTGCGTGCATCGCGAGGCGGAGGAGGGAGGCACCCTGGTTGTGGGTGTCGACCGACGACAACGTGGCGAGGTGCGTGCCCCAGCGTCGCGACGCCGCGTCCCCTATTGCCGGTCGCTCTTAGCTCATGTCTGGTAGATCCGCAAGTAGTGGATCTACCAGACATCCGGCGGGCTGAGCGGGCTGAGCGGGCTGGTCACCTTCCGGCAGGGGAGGGCTATCGGCGCGGACGCGTCGGAGCGGCCTGGGCCGCGAGCGCGGCGATCGAGTCGGATTCGCCGCCCATGTCGGGGGAGCGATCTTCGATCAACGTGTACGGACGCTCGTCGTAGCCGACGTAGAGCTGGCGTGGCCGGGCGATCTTCTGCTCGGGGTCGAGCAGACCTTCCTCCCACTGGGCGAGCCAGCCGGGCATCCGCCCGATCGCGAACAGCACCGGGAACATCTCGACCGGGAAGCCCATGGCCTGGTAGATGATGCCGGTGTAGAAGTCGACGTTGGGGTACAGCTTGCGCTTGATGAAGTACTCGTCCTCGAGCGCGATCCGTTCCAGTTCCATGGCCAGGTCGAGTAGCGGGTTCGTTCCGGTGACCTTGAACACCTCGTCGGCCACCTGCCGGATCATCCGGGCGCGTGGATCGTAGTTCTTGTATATCCGATGCCCGAAGCCCATCAGCTTCTTCTTGCCGTCCTTCACCTTCGCGATGAAGGCGGGAATGTTCTCCACCGAACCGATGTCGGTGAGCATCCGCAGTACCTGCTCGTTGGCGCCACCGTGCAACGGGCCGTACAGTGCGGAGATCGCGGCCGCGGCCGCGGAGAAGGGGTCGGCCTGGGAGCTGCCGACCGCGCGCATCGCGTTCGTCGAACAGTTCTGCTCGTGGTCGGCGTGCAGGATGAACAGAACGTCGAGCGCGTGTTCGAGGTTCGCGTCCGGCTCGTATTTGAGCTCGGTGGCCTTCCACATCATGTTCAGGAAGTTGCCCGCGTACGACAGGTCGTTGTCCGGGTAGACGTAGGGCAGCCCGATCGAGTGCCGGTAGGAGAACGCGGCCAAGGTCGTGATTTTCGCGATCAGGCGCACGATCTGCAGGCGTCGCAGGCCCGGATCCGTTATTTCCTTCGCGTCCGGGTAGAACGTCGACAGGGCGCCGACGGTCGACAACAGCATGCCCATCGGGTGCGCGTCGTGGTGGAAGCCGTCGATGAACTTCTTGATCGACTCGTGGACGAGGGTGTGGTGGGTGATTTCGTCCTCCCACACCGCCAGCTCCGTGCCTGTCGGCAGCTCACCGGCGAGCAGCAGGTAGGCGACCTCGAGGAAGCTGCTCCGCTCCGCCAGCTCCGTGATCGGAAATCCGCGGTAGCGCAGGATGCCGGCATCGCCGTCGATGAAGGTGATGGCACTGCGACAGCTCGCCGTGTTGGTGAAAGCGGGATCGTAGGTCATCAGACCGAAGTCGCCTTCGTCAACCTTTATCGACCGCAGGGCGGTGGCACGGATCGCGCCATCGGCGATCGGGATCTCATAGGTCTGACCGGTGCGGTTATCGGTGACGGTCAGGGTACTGACCTGCTCGGACATGCCGGGCTCCTCTCGCTGTAGCGATCACATCGGTGTGCGTGCGCCTTGGCTGTGGCGTCCGGGTCCGGACTGCTTGGGCCGGTTCGGCGGTAGGCAACGGTTGCCCCCAAGTCTCGCGGTTCGCGCCATCACACGCCCGCGATCGGTACCGTCCGCCCGGCGTGTCCTGCAACACCCGTTACATACTGTTCAGTGTTAATGCTCCGTGTCCGTAACATGACACGGTTAGTAAGAGTGCCCGGCAATAGGGGACGCGGCGTCGCGGGGCTGGGGCACGCACCTCGCCGCGTTGTCGTCGGTCGACACCCAACACCTCCGGTGCCTTCCTCCGCCGCCTCGCGATCTACGTGCCCCAGCCCCGCTCCTTGATCCACACCCCTATTGCCGGGCGCTCTAATTGTTGAAAACATGTGAAGACCAAGGAAAAGTTGTTCCACTGGCCGGTGTGCGCGATTTCCAGATACCGCGGAGTCACCAGATACCGCGGAGTCCACTGTCGTCAACATCTGGACCGGGCCCCCGGACGACCGGACAGCGGCCAGCTGGCCGCTGTCTCGTAGCGCTTGGCGGGATCCGGACCACTCCGCAGCAGGATCAACATCTCTGCTGTCCAGGATCGACAGGAGACGTCGGCGAGTGCTGCCACCATCGGTCGCAGATCCGGCCCCGGCGCGTCCGGGGGTTGCGCGGATCGTGATATGCCCTGCCTGCGTCCCGGATGCGATCGTGCGACGGTCGCGAGGGTCAGGTGACCACGCCAGGCCCGCGTGTCGTCGAGGCCGACCACGCCGGCCAGCTTCGCTTCCCGCGCCACAGCCGCGGCCAGCGGTGCCAGCGGTGCCTCGTCGACATCGGCGAACAGGACCCGTGATCCGAAACGGCCGCCGCCGGCAATGGTCACCGATGCCGGCGGATGCCTGCGGGCGACGTCGGCGAGCCGTTCGGTGAGATCAGGAAGGACGGCGGCCGGGACCTTGCCGAGGAAGGCGAGCGTGATGTGCCAGGTTTCGGGCGGGGCCCAACGCACCTCCGCCGCCAGCTGCCGATGGTCGGTCCGCAGCCGTCTGACGGCGGCGAGGAGCGGATCGACAACGTCAGTCGGTGGAACCAGAGCCACGAACAGTCGAGCCATAGCCAGCAGAGTCTGCGCGCCCGGCGGCTCCCGGGAAACCGACTGCGGCAGAACTCATCGTGCATACCACGAAGAGGGAAATGATAGAAATCATTTTGACAAATTTCCTTTTACTTCCCCGCGTGGAGAGTTTGAGACGGAGTAGTTACGAATTACGCTCCAGGTCGCCGCGGTGGCGGGCACTATCGGGGGGTGACAACGGTTCCCGAGCTGGTGGCCTCACGCGACCCGGCAGGCGCCCGCGAATGGCGGGAGCGCCGCCGTGACGCCCGGCGGCACCAGCCCGATCTTCCCAGTGCGATGGTTCTGGTGACCGATGGCAGCGACCGCACGACCGCGTCGGTCCTGCGCGACGCGGGTGTGGACGTCGTGGGCCTCCTTGCGCCCGAGCCGCTGGAATCGCTGGCCTGGGCCGCGGAGGCCGAGGCACCCAGGGCCTATGCGGATCTGGTCGCGATGCTGTCGGACGAGATCGAGTGTGTGTGCATCGAGATGACGCCGCCCGGGTCCGACGTGATCGCCCGAAGGGCCGTTGAAGCGGGGCTGCACGTGCTGCTGTCGCGGCCGATGACCGCTGACCCGCAGGCGTTGCAGGCCGTTGCCGATCTCGCCGAGGAGTCCGATCTCGCGCACGTCGTCGCCATGAACGGGCGTGCCTGGCCGGCCGCCTGGCACGTGCAGGCGTCAGCATCCTCACTCGGCCGCATCACCCAGGTGACCGTGTTCGCCGCCCCAGCCGGGTCGTCCGGTCGAGCCGAGATCATGGATCTGGTCGTGCGGTGGTGTGGAGACGTGATCGCCGTTTGTGCCCATCCGGCCGCCATGCCTGCCGCGAGCCTCACCGATGCCGCGCCTGTCACCCTGGCGCTGCTGTCGTCCAGCGGCGCCACGGTGCTGGTCAACGAACGACCCGACGGCCGACTGGACACCGCCACGATCACGATCTGCGGCACGGACGGGCGGATGGTCGTGCAGGGCCGTCGTGTCCTGCGCCAGGACGCGGACGGCACGCGGGACCTGCTGATGCGCGATGTGCCGGGCGCGCGTCCCGGTCTGGTCGAGGCGACCTACGACGTCGTGCGGGTCACGGAGCTCAACGACTCCGGTCTGGTGCGCGGCGCGACCTTCCACGATCTTCTGACGATCGGCCGGCTGCTCGCCGCCGCCGACGCCTCCCGGGCTGGCGGTGGCTGGGTGGAGCTGTAGGCCGACCCGACCCCCGACCCCGGCCCCGGCCCTGACCGCGTCGGGTGTCCGATGCGGCGCGGCCCTCACGAACCGGCCAGGGTGTCGAGGATGGGCGCGGCTCGGCTGAGGGCGGCCAGCTCGTCCGGGCTCAGCGACGCGAGCCGCTCGGCGAGCCACTCGTCGTGGCGCCGATGGTCGGCTTCAAGCAGGTCGAGGCCGGCCGCGGTGATCCCGGCGATGACCTGGCGGCCGTCGGTGGGATGCGCGCTTCGAGCGACCAGGCCGGCATCGGCGAGATGGGCGACCACCCGGGTCATCGACGGCGGCTGCACCCGTTCGTGCGCCGCGAGCTCACCGAGGGTCATGGAGCCATGTCGCTTCAGTGTCGCAAGGGCGGCGATCTGGGTGGGAGTCAGTGTGTTCGAGCGTTCCTGGCGCAACCGCCGCGACAGGCGCATCACGGACAGGCGGAGGACCGACGCGAGTTGAGCTTCGGTGGCACTGTCCATCAGGTCAAGGTACCTTGTTAGCGGCGCTAAGTTCCAGCGCGGTTGGACCTTCCCCGTGTCTCGTTCAGGTGCCTCGTTCAGGTGCCTCGCTCAGGTGCGTGGTGGGCGGGTCAGCGCCGACCTGGTCGGTAGCTGGTCGGCAGCTGATGGTCCGTCACATGTCCCGTCGTCGCGCGGCTTCTCCGAAGGAAGCCGGACAGTCGTGCGGTCAGCCTTCGCCGGGTCGTACCGGAACGGTCCAGCCGCCGTCGACGACCAGGTCGGCTCCGGTGATGAAACCTGCCCGATCACCGGCAAGGAAGAGAACGGCCTGCGCGATGTCCTCGACGGCCCCCAGCCTTTTGACGAGCAGATTGGGCAGCCATCGTGCCTCGATCTCGCTTGTACTGGCATCCCCGCCATGCACCATCGCAGTGTCGATCACACCGGGCAGAATGGCGTTCACCCGGATGTTCTGATCTGCGAGATCGACCGCCGCTGCTTTCGTCAGGCCTCGAAGGGCCCATTTACTGGATGTGTAGGCATGCGTTCGACCACCGGCACGTATTCCGTTGATCGACGAGATGTTCACGATCGCGCCGCCGCCGGACCGCCCCATGAGCCCGCAGGCCGACTTGATACCGAGGAAGGCTCCGGTGAGATTTGTTCCAACGACACGTTGAAACTCCTCGAGCGAGGTGTCGGCTATCCGGTTGAACGAGACGATGCCGGCGTTGTTCACCAGAACGTCGAGTCGACCGAAACGCCGTTCGTACTCGGCCACCACGCCGATCCATGCAGACTCGTCGGTGACATCCAGATGGTGATAGGTAACCTGGCCGCCGATCTCGGCGGCCAGGTGCTGTCCCTCGGCATCGAGGATGTCGCCGATTATCACCGCAGCGCCTGCCGCCGCGAACGCACGTGGCTCGGCGGCTCCCTGGCCACGGGCTCCACCGGTGACAATGGCTACTTTGCCCTCGAATTCGCTGATGGTCGTGTTTTCTTTCAGCCCGCGCTCGCCGAGGCGCCGTTTGCCGCGAGTGCCGCGGGTACCGGCTCGATCGCGGTGCGGTTCGCGGCTTCACCGCGCTCACGCCGGGCGACCTCCTCGTGGACGAGCGGAATGAGGTGGCGGCCGTAGTCAATGGAGTCGTTGTACGGGTCGTAGCCACGGATCAACAGGGTCGTCACGCCGATGTCGACGTAGTCGAGCAGCGCCTGCGCAACGGTGTCGGGCGTTCCAACCAGCGCGGTCGAGTTGCCGGCGGCGCCGGTGGCGGCGGCGAGCGGCGTCCACAGGGCCCGGTCGTGCAGTTCGCCGGCGGCAGCCGCGGCGAGCAACCGCTGTGACCCGACGTTCTGCGGCGCCACATCGGGGCTGTAGCGCGCGCGGAACTGACGGAAGATGCTGTTGGGCGCGTCGATGTTGGCACGCGTGGTCGTCAGGATGTGGTGTGCCCGTTCCCAGGCCAGCTCCTCGGTCGGGCCGAGGATCGGCCGGAACGACACGCTGATCCCGGGCCGGGGGCGACCAGCCTTCGCCGCGGCCTGGTTGACCGCGGCGATCTGCTCGGCGGTTTCGGCCAACGGCTCACCCCACAGCGCGAACACGTTCGCCTGCCTGCCACCGACCCGGTAGGCCGCCGGTGACGAGCCGCCGAAGTAGATCGGGATGTGCGGCTGCTGGACTGGCCGCACGGTGGCCAGGTGGTCGTCCAGCTTGTAGTACCGGCCGTCATGGCTGAACGGTTCGGTCGACGTCCAGGCCTTTCTGACGATGTCGAGGTACTCGTCGGTACGGTCGTAGCGTTCGTCCTTGGTCAGGTAGTCGCCGTCACGCCGTTGCTCAGCGTCGTTGCCACCGGTGATGATGTGGACGGCGATCCGGCCTGCGGAGAAGTGGTCGAGGGTGGCGAAGTACCGGGCCGCCACGGTCGGGAAGACCACACCCGGCCGGTGGGCGATCAGGTAGCCCAGCCGCTCGGTGTTGGCGGCCGCGTAGGCGGCTACCTGGATGTTGTCAGGTGAGCTGGAACCGTAGCCGATGAGCACCTTGTCGAAGCCGGCGTCCTCGTGCGCTCGCGCGATCCGGCGGACGTAGTCGCGGTCGACGGCCGGTCCTGATGTCTGGTGGGTCTCCGAGCCTTGGGCGGTGGAGATGAGGCCGATGAACTCGACGGGCATGGTGGAACTCCTTGCGAGCGGGGGATGGGTGTGCGAACTGGGTGCGAGCTGAATGCGAGCGGCGAGGGGTCTACGAACAGCCGTCGACGTCCGAGCCGTTGGTCAGGACCGGTCCGGCCCATTGCAGGCCCGCAAGGTTGACCACGATCGCTTCCTGGGTGCTTCGAGCGATCACGACGATGGCCTCGATGTCGGGGTCGGGGTTCTCCTCGCGATGGGGGATCCACGGCGGCACGAAGATGAAGTCGCCGGGTGAGGTCCGCACGCGAACCTCCCGCCCGGTGCCCGGCCCCGGTTCCCCATCGAGGTTCTGGTCGAGGAAGACGAACTGCGGGTGGCCACTCACCACGTAGATCGCCGTCTCGGAGTCGCCATGGTGGTGGTCGCCGGATGCGGTCGCCGGTGCGACGTGGACCTGCCCCATCCACAGTGTGGACGAGCCGACGGTCGTGCCGCTGATAGCTGAGAACCGGAGCATTCCGCCGGTCTGTGCGGTGTCCGGGCACAGGTTCGCCTGGGTGATCTGGTGGAGCCGGCGGTGGAAGGGATCCACATCGCCGAAGTCGGGTGGGCCGTACCCGGGTGGGCCGTACCCGGGTGGGCCGAATTCGGGTGCACGCTCGGCGGTCATGACTCGTTCGTGCCCCGATGCGGGTCATGGGTGACCCCGAGCCAGGCGAGCAGTTCGGCCCGTAGTTTGACGAAGGCCGGGTCGGTGACGCTTCGGGGTCTGGGCAGGGTGACGTCAATGCTGTGGGCGATCACTCCATCTTTCATGATCATCGCACGGTCGGCCAACAGGAGCGCTTCCTCGACATCGTGCGTGACCAGCAGGATCGCCGGGTTGTGGCGCTGCCAGAGCTGTTCGACAAGGCTCTGGGCCTTGATCCGGGTAAGGGCGTCGAGAGCGCCGAACGGCTCGTCCAGCAGCATCAGCTCAGGATCACGCACCAACGCCCGAGCCAGCGACGCCCGCTGTGCCTCGCCGCCGGACAGCGTCTTGGGCCAGGCCTCGGCGCGGTGGGCCAGGCCCACTTCTTCCAGCGCCGCGATCGCGCGGGCCTTGTCCGGTCGTCCGGGCAGGCCGAGGATGACGTTGCGCCATACGCGTTTCCAGGGCAGCAGGCGCGGTGCCTGGAAGGCCACGGCTCGCCGGGACGCCACCCGGACGTCTCCGCTGATCTCGGTGTCGAGGTCGGCCAGGATGCGCAGCAGCGTGCTCTTCCCGCAGCCACTCGCGCCGAGCAGCGCGACGAACTGTCCGGCCGGTACATCCAGGTCGAGGCTTTCGATCACGGTGTTGGCACCGAAGGCGCGTCGTAGGTTGCGGACCCCTACCGCGAGCGGGGTGCCCTCCGGTGCTGTCGTGCGGGGCGGAGCGGGAGCGGTGGGAGTGAGCAGCGTGCTCACGCTCCGCTGAAGGCTGGTCGCCACGACAGCAGCACCCTTTCGAGAAGTCGGACGAAGGCGTCGACGGCGAGCCCGAGGAAGGCGTAGACCACGAGGCAGACCACGATGATGTCGGTCCGCTGGTACTCCTGGGCGTCGTTCATGAGCTGGCCGAGGCCCCGGTTGGCGTTGACCTGTTCGGCGAAGATGAGCGCCAGCCATGCGATGGCCAGGGAGAAGCGGATGCCGACCAGGACGTTGGGCAGCGCACCCGGCAGGATGACGTGTCGGATCAGGCCCAACCTGCCCAGCCCGACCGTGCGCGCGGCCTCGACCAGGTTGGAGTCGACGTTGCGAATGCCGGCGTAGGTGTTGAGGTAGAGCGGGAAGGCGACACCGAAGGCGATCAGAGCGATCTTCGGCGTCTCACCGATGCCGAACCAGATGATGAACAGCGGGATGAGACCGATGAACGGCACTGTTCGGATCATCTGTACCGCCGCGTCGATGAGATCCTCACCGAGCCGGAACAAACCGGCCAGCAGCGCCAGGAAGATCCCGACGGACCCGCCGAGCAGCAGGCCGCTGCCGACCCGTTGCAGCGACACTCCGATCGCTTTTGGAAGATCGCCGTTGCTGACGAGATCGCCGAAAGTGGTGACCACCGTCCATGGGGAGGCGAGCAGTTCGGTGGACGTACTGCCGCTCCAACTCGCGACCTGCCACAACAGCAGCAGAAACAGCGGGCCCACCGGCCGCCGGATCCACCGGGGCACACCGCGCCGCCCGGCGGCTGACGGAGTGACCGTGACCAACGTCGGGGTGGATGCGGAAGCTGCGCCGGTGGCTGGCGCGTGCGGGACGTCGGCCGCAGTCGGGTCGGGCGCGCGTGCCGCCGCGTCCTTCTGGACAGGAAGTGTCTGGGTTGTCACAGGTTCTCCGCGGTGATTGGTGCTGGTGTTCGCCAAAGGCGGCGCGATCGTTGTTCCTGTGCGCCGCCGGCGGCGCAGGGGCTGGTGTTCGCCAAAGGCGGCGCGATCGTTGTTCCTGTGCGCCGCCGGCGGCGCAGGGGCTGGCATCGGACATCCGGGCGGGATGGCGGCATGTGTCGCGGACGATCCGCCGGGACCCGATGTTTGTCCCGGTCAATTCGGGTGATTTTTGATCACACTGCGTGCTTGCGGAGTACCTGTGCAGGTGGGTGCGGCGCTCCGCGTCACATGTCGGTCAGTAAGCCGGACATGCGGCGGACTTCACCCGGAGAAGGTCGATGTGACCCCGGGTAACAAGAAACGCCGACTTCAACATGAGATCAACGGAATCACACGGCTTCTACCTGCGTCAACCGGCTATGTAGTGTGACGCATATTACTTTCCCACTACTTGACTGAACAAGGTGTTAATACGCAGAGTGCTGTTTCGTGCCTGCTGAGACGATCCTGACGCGGCGCCGCTGCGTGGATTACGCCCGGGCCTGGAGCAGCCGCTGTCGATGACCGCCCCAGGTTCCCCCGTGACCCCGGGCGAGGGTGTTCGTGCCCCTACCTCATCGGCGCTCCATTGGTTGTCCATCGATCGTCTGACTTTCCGTGACTGAAATTCCTGATGATCAGGAGGGCGTGGATGCGCTCCTCGGCTCCGGTCATCCACTACTGATCATTTCTATCCCGTCCGTCACAGCCCGTACCGGTTCCGGACGGGAAATACCCGCGCCTCGGAGTTGCCTGATGTCACGCTTGTTCATCCATGTCAGACCCAGACCCCGGCTGCTCGCGGGCGTCACCGCACTCGTGGCCGTGTCGCTGCTGGCCGCCTGCGGTGGAGGGTCCGACTCCGCGAGCCCGAAGGCTGCCGTGACCAGCGTCAAGGTTGATCTTTCCGGGGTGACTCTTCGCGTTGCCGACCAGGTCGGTCAGACCAAGGCGATTCTCGAGGCGGCCGGTGTTCTGAAGGACGCTCCGTATAAGATCGAATGGTCGGACTTCTCGGCAGCCGCCCCGCTGCTACAGGCGCTGCGGGCGAACGCCGTGGACATCGGCCCTGCGGGTGATGCACCCACCCTCAACGCGATCGGTGCCGGCGCGCCCTTGAAGATCGTCGGCGTGACCCGAACCTCTGCCAGGGCAGTCGCGGTGCTTGTCCCGAAGGACTCACCGATCCACACCGTCGCGGACCTCAAGGGCAAGACCGTCTCGCCGACCACGAAGGGCAGCGTCGGGCACTATCTGTTGCTCGGTGCCCTCAAGGAAGCGGGGCTGCGCCCGGACGACGTCACGATTTCCTTTCTGACTCCGCAGGCCGCCAGCGCCGCGTTCGACTCCAAGCAGATCGACGCATGGACGACCTGGGACCCATACGTCGCGCTTGCGGAACAGAAGGGCGCACACATCATCCGCGACGGGGTCGGCATCAGCTCCGGGCTCGGATTCACCGTCGCGTCGGACCAGGCAGCCGGAGATAGCGCCAAGCGCGCAGCCATCGCGGACTTCCTGGCCCGCCAGACCAAGGCGTTCGACTGGTCCAATACCAACAAAGCGGACTTCGCCGCGTTGTTCGCCTCGTTGACGAAGTTGCCAGAGCCGGTGGCCACGGTGGTGGCCAACCGCCGCACGGTGGAATCTCCCCCGATCGACGACGTAATTATCAAGAAACTGCAGGAGACGGCGGATGTGTACACCGAAGCCGGCGTGATCGATCACAGGCTGGATGTCGCCCCGTACTTCGTCCGCTCGCTGACTTCCTGACCGGTCGTTACTGCCTGTCACACCTGCTCCACCAAAACCATGGAGGCTGGTCATGCCGCAGACCTTTCCGCGCATCGTCGTGCTGACCGGGAACCCACGTCCAGCCTCCCGGACGCGTGCGGTCGCCCGGGCCGTCGCCCAACGGATTTCGCACGGACTCGCCGCCGACCCGGCTTTCGACGCACGACCGACCGCACGCCCCGAAGACATCGACATCGACATCGACATCGACCTGGCCCTGATCGCCCAGGATCTGTTCGCCGACACCCATGGTTCGGCCGCCACCGCGCTGGAGTCCACGCGGGCGGCGGGCGTGCTCGTGGTGGCCACGCCGGTCTACAAGGGTAGCTACACGGGTCTGCTCAAGGTGTTCCTCGATCTGCTGCCCTCGGGTGGCCTGACCGGAGTAGTCGCCGTGCCGGTGATTGTTTCAGGTGCGCCGGCGCATCAGGCCGTCGCCGAGCTGCACCTGCGTCCGGTCCTCGCCGAACTCGGCGCGACCGTTCCCACGCCGGCATTCTCGATCGTCGAGGCCCAGCTGCCCGACCTCGGTGCCGAGGTCGACGGCTGGGTCGCGGCGAACAGCCGGCTGGTCCGGGCCTCGGCCGCGGTGCTCGCCACCAAAGCGGTGCTCGCCACGGAAGCGGAGCTCGCGCGATGAGCCACCCCGCCCGACACCCCGCCGACCCTGGATCGGACGAGCACGGTGTGGCGCAAGCCCCGGTCGTCCGGCTCCTGGCTGCCCCTCCCGCAGGTGCTTCCGGAAACGATGAAGTCGGCGCGGGCGTCGATCGCGACACCTACCGAAGGGTCTTCCGTCGGCACGCGGCCGGAGTCACGGTGGTGACCCTGGAAGGCCCGTCCGGGCCGGTCGGCTTCACCGCGACGTCTGTTGCGTCGCTGTCGCTCGAACCGCCGCTGATATCACTGTCGGTGTCATCGGTTTCGTCAAGCTGGCCGGCGTTGCTCCGCGCCGACACCGTGGTCGTGCACCTACTGTCCGACGGCCAGGACGACACCGCACAGCGCTTCGCGGCCAAGGGCGTCGACCGGTTCGCCCCGCCCACCCGCTGGACCCGCCTGCCCACCGGTGAGCCGGTGCTGGCCGAGACAACGGCCTGGATCCGGGCGCGGCTCGAGCATCGGATCGTCACCGGCGACCACCGTCTGCTGGTGGCCCGCGTGTTACAGGCCCACGTCGAGGATGACGACGCGCTGCCGTTGATTTATCACAACGGTCGCTACGGGACGCTCACCGGCGATGGCCGTCGATGAGTGTCCGGTGTCATTGAGCCGAATTTATGGACCGAATGCATCCGGAATTATATCGTTACGTCTTAAACGGGGGCGAAAAAGTGAATTATAAGAAACCTGGGCGAATATCATCTGAACAATACGGAATTCGCTTCCGTACCGTTTCAACAGTAGTTACCCTGCTCGCCCTGATGGCCGCCGTGGCCGCCTGCGGTGGGGGCTCGGAGAAGCCTGTCACCGCCGCCGCCGCGAGTGCAACGGGCACGCCGGATCTCAGTGGTGTGACGCTGCGAGTCGGTGAGACCGGGTATCAGCGGCAGCGACTCTATCTGGAAGGCGCGGGCCTGGCGAACACGCCGTACAAGGTCGAGTACGTCACGTTTGACAGTGGCAGCCTCCAGCTCCAGACGATGGCCGCCGGGAATCTGGACCTGGCGCAATCGAGCGAGATCCCGCCCATTTTCGCCAGCCAGTCGGCGGGTGGTGGCAACTTCAGGGTCATCGCGGTGATGCAGGCGACGACTCTGCTGCAGGAGGTGCTCATCCCCAAGGGGTCGTCACTGAAGAGCATCGCCGACCTGAAGGGGAAGAAGGTCGGGTACGTCGCCAGCACGACCGCCCACTACTTTCTTTTCAAACTGCTGGAGCAGGCGGGCCTGGGCTGGAACGACATCCAGCCGGTGAAACTCACCGTTCCCGACGGTGTCACCGCGCTTCTGTCGGGCAACGTCGACGCATTGGCCACCTATGGCAATGCGGTCATCACCGCCAAGCAGCGCGGCGCGACGACGTTGGGTAGCGGCGAGAAGATTCTTTCTGGTAACTACGCCTACGAGGCCACGCCGAAGGCGATCGCGGACCCGGCCGTGCACGCCGCCATCGCAGACTTCCTCGGCCGGCAGCAGAAGGCCTACGCATGGTCCCGGGCGCACCCCGACGACTGGGCGAAGACCACCGCCGAGCAGACGAAGCAGCCGGTGGCCCAGGCGTTGGAAACCTTCAACAACGGCGAAGCCCAGCGGCCGACCAGGCTCGTCCCCGCCTCACCGGCCACCATAGCCTCGGCACAGGATGTCGCGGACGTCTTCATCAAGGCGGAGTTGCTGAAGTCCAAGGTGAATGTCGCAGACTACTTCAGTACGGCGTTCAACGCCGAGATCGAGAAATTCGGCACCTGACGCCGGCAGACCACCTTCTCCTTCCGGAGGATCACCCATGTCGAGTCCCGGCGCATCGGCGTCCGTTGTTCCACCCCGTCAGGACCTGTTGGCCGATCTGGCCGCGGAGTTCGCCACGACCGCGGCCGAACACGACCGGACGGGGACCTTCCCGGCCGCGAACCTTGTGCGGCTGCATGAGGCGGGGCTGGTCGGGCTCACCGTTCCGGTCGCCTACGGTGGCGAGGACGCGGATCTTTCGACCGTGGTCGACGTGCTCGGCACGATCGCCCGGGGTGACCCGGCGACCGCGCTGGTCCTCGCCATGACCTATCTGGCCCACGCGCGTCCGAGCCGCAGCGCGGGATGGCCCGAGCCGGCGTACGCGCGGATCGCGCGTGCCACCGTCGAAGAGGGCGCGATGGTGAACCACCTGCGGGTGGAGCCCGACCTCGGTACCCCCGCACGTGGTGGGCTGCCGGCCACGACGGCCCGCTGGACCGGGGACGGCTGGGAGCTCACCGGTCACAAGATCTATTCGACCGGTGCGCCGGTGCTGCGCTGGATGCTGGTGTGGGCGGCGACCGACCCCGCCGCCGACCCCGCCGGGCCGGCGTCCGCTGAACCACGGGTGGGAAACTTCCTGGTACCGGCCGACGCGGCGGGCATCGAGATCGTCCGTACGTGGGACCACCTCGGGATGCGGGCGACCGAAAGCCATGACGTGGTCTTCGACCGGGTCCGTCTGAGCGCCGACGCCGGGTTGGGGCTCAGGCCGGTCAGCGCGTTGCGCGACCTGACGATCGACCCCTCGATCGTCGCCTGGGGTGGCCTGGCGATCTCCACGATCTATCTCGGCGTCGCAGAGGCCGCCCGCGACTGGCTCGTCGGTTTTCTGCATGAGCGGGTGCCGTCCAACCTGGGTAAGCCCTTGGCGAGCCTGCCACGCTTCCAAGCCGCCGTCGGCGAGATCGACGTCACGCTGACGACAGCCCGGGTGCTGGTCGAAACGACCGCAAATGGGGTTGATGCCGGGGATGCGGCTGCCGCCGCCCGCGCGAACGCGGTGAAGTCGACGGTCACGAATGCGGCGATCCGCGCGGTCGGCGCGGCAGTCGCATTGATTGGAAATCCCGGCCTGACCCGCGCGAACCCGTTGGAGCGTCATTATCGAAACGTGCTCTGTGGACGCGTGCACACCCCGCAGGACGATGCCGTCCACGCCGCGGCCGGCGCTGCCCTGCTGGCCCGTTAAACGCACACTTCGTTCGGCAGAGAGGACCAGACGATGAGCATCAGTACCGAGAACATCGGCACGGACAACATCAGTGGCGAGAACATCAGTGGCGAGAACATCAGCATCTTCACGGACGCCCGGGCAGCGGGCCCGTCGGACCGATCGAGCTGGGACCAGTCGAACATCGTTGCGCCCGCGGTCGGTGGACCCTGGCCGCGGCCAGAAGCGGAACGGACCGTCGTCGAGGAACGCCTGTACCGCAAGCAGCGCCTCGCCGGCGCCTACCGGATCTTTGGTCAGCTGGGTCTGGGCGAAGGGCTGCCGGGCCACATCACCGCACGTGACCCGGAGCTGCCCGGCCACTTCTGGGTCAACCGTCTCGGCATCGACTTCCGGCGGATCACCGTGTCCAGTCTGCTGTTGGTCAACGACGTCGGTGAGATCGTCGAAGGGACCGGGCCGCTGAACACGGCCGCGTTCGCCATCCACTCCCAGATCCACGCGGCCCGCCCGGACGTCGTCGCCGCCGCACACACGCACGCCCTGTACGGCAAGGCGCTGTCGGCCATCGGTGAACCGCTGCACCCGATCAGCCAGGACGCCTGCGCCTTCTTCGAGGATCATGTGATCTTCGCAGATTTCAACGGCGTGGTGCTCAGCCCGGACGAGGGACGTCGCATCGCCGAGACACTCGGTGGGCGCAAACTCGCGATCCTCGCGAACCACGGGTTGCTGTCGGTTGGTACCTCGGTGGAATCGGCCGCCTACTGGTTCATCGCCGCGGAACGCGCGGCCAAGGCACAGCTCATCGCCTCGGCCGCCGGCACGTTGCGGATTCTCGACGACGAGACGGCCCGGCTCACCGCCGGCCAGCTCTCCAGCGAGACGGGCGCCCGCTGGTCGTTTGAGGCGCTGTACCAGATCATCGTCGAGGAACAGCCCGACCTGCTGGACTGAATTACCACAAGATCGGCGCGAGTTTGTCGCCAGGTACGCGTATCAGGCCCTTATAGGTCGATTAGCTATGTGCTCTCAGCGGTACTCGCAGGTCGCTGACCTGCATGGGAGTGCAAGTTATCGGCACTGAGACGGATCTACATCGGGATCGGTCGCGGTAAGCGGCCCTGACGGGAGTCTCAACCTCCACGTCAGGGCCTCGATCCGAGACAACGGAGGTCCCGAACCGTGCTCCCCATCATCACCGAACTTCGAAGCCGCGCCACCGAAGCCGCCTACCGCCTGACCCTCGCCGCGGCTACGGCGGTCCTGGCCCACCTGGACCCGACCCCACCGGTCCGCCCACTCCCACGCCGGGACACACCGACCGTGCCCGCAGCTGTCGACGTCCCGCGCCTGGTCGCGGACCCGGCAACCGTGTTCTCGGCCGACGAGCTGGACGCCATCGACCCGGAGACGATCGCCCACGCGGCGGACGAGTTCGACCAGGCTGGCGACCAGGCCCGCGCCGCTGACCGCACGAAGCGACGTGCCCGCAAGTTCCTGGACCGCCTTCCCGCCGGTGTGTACGGCGCCTGGCTGGTCGAGCGTGTCGAGTCGCCCCGCCTGGTCGCGGACCTGGAGCTGATCCGCGCCACCTACGCCGCGGCCGGACTCGGTGACGTCCCCATGCGCCCGTGCGCGCCATCCCTGCGCGTCCAGCGTGTCGAGGTCCCCGTGTTGGCGGTGGCGGCATGAGCCCCATCAGCGGTGACCCCTTCGTCAATCACCCTGACCTCGTGCAACTCGGGCAGTCGACCAACGTTCCGGCGTTCATGGCCTTCGCGGCCATCGGCGCGAAGATCCGCGCGGACGAGGTTCTTGCCGAAGATTGCGCTGCGGACCCGCTCGTCCGGTTCGCGGCAGGGTGCCGCGCTGAAGGCGCCCGGATGGTCCTGCTGGCCGTGCGTGCGGAATTGAGGGCGGACCGGTGAGCGCCTACCTACTCGCGCTGATCGTTGGAGCTGTGGGGATCCTCGCCCTGCTGGAGATTCATCCGTCCACAGCCGGTGGCGACCTGTCGTCCCGCGGGACTGCCCCCGGTCCGCGCACGGCGCCAGCCGCCGTCCTGGCCCTGGCCGTAGGCGACGTACCCGACGACCGTTGGCAGCATGGTCTGTGCCGTACCTGCGGACACCTTCAGGACGATCACTCGTTCGTTGGGTGCGCACACTCGATCCAGTCCCAACGGTGTCCCTGCCCCATCCGCTCCGCGATCGCACCGCGCTGCATCACCTGTGGCGACCCGGTCGAGGGTGAGCCGGACGACTGGGGCTACGGACCCGAGCACCTCGACTGCCACGACGACGACGTGGAGCAGGACGCGGACGCCCCGCCGCCTGCTGTCGCCGAGGTAGACCCGGACCTGATCACGGCGGTCCTCGATCGGCTGGACCGGCCGGGCATGATGGCCGCCCTGACCGGCTGGAACTGGGACGACAGCGACTGCACCCGCGCCGCGGCGTTCATCCGCGCCGCTGTCGAGGCGGCACGCGGCGGTGCGGCATGAGCGGCCCGGTGGTGTCGGCTGCGTGGGCGGCTGGCCAGATCGAAGAGCAGATCGAACAGGCCGGCGAGGACGACATCCGGGTCGGCGGGCACGACCTGCCGTCGGGGTGGCGAGACGCCGGCGACCACGACGTGATCCCGACCGGCGCCGGACCGTGCGTGATCGGGCCGGACGGTGGGGTCTACACGGTGGAGATCAGGATCAGTGTCACGTTGACGCCGGTGGCGTCATGACCGGGGAGCGGCTGCACCGGATCCGTTGGGCGGTCCGCGCCGTACTGGCACTCGGGGTCGCGGCATCCGTAGCGGCGAACATCCTTGCCGCGCGTCCCTCGATCCCGGGTCGGGTCATCGCGGCCTGGTCTCCACTCGCCCTGCTGCTGACCATCGAACTGATTTCTCGGGTGCCGGTGCACCGTCCGGAGTTGGCGTGGGTGCGCCGTGGCGCCACGGCGGCCATCTCGTCCATCGCGGCGTGGGTGTCGTACTGGCACATGGTCGAAGTGGCCAGCCGGTACGGCGAGACGGCGACGTCCGCGCACCTGATCCCGATCTCGGTGGACGGCCTGGTCGTGGTCGCGTCGGTGTGCCTGGTCGAGATCGGCGGGCACCTGTCCGCGCCGGTGGTGGCGCACCCCGCGCCACCCGTGGCGCACCCCGCGCCACCGAATCCGGTAGTGGATGAGCCACGGGTGGTTCAACCCGCGCCACCGAATCCGCTCACTGATGAGCCACCGGTGGTGCGACCCGCGCCACTGGCGCGCACCACTGGCTCACGCCACCGGGTGGCGGAGCTCATCTCCGCGATTCCGGCCGACGACGGGAGATCAACCCGCCAGTTGGCCGATGATCTCGCGCCACTGGTCGGGGTCGCCCCCGCCACCATCCGGCGGCATCTCAGTGATCTACGCCGGGAGGTCTCGGCATGACCATCGACCACCGTCCGACGTGCGCCATCTGTGGCGCGCCGATGAACAACCGGTTCATTGCCGGTCGGCTGAGCCAGTGGACCTGGGCGCACGCCCGGGGGCACCGTCCCGCGGACGGACACAAGGCCGTCCCCCGGGCGGAGGACCGGCCATGAGCACCCGCGCCGTTTGCGCCATCTGTGGCGCATGGGTCTACAGCCGGTTCGTCGACCACTCGACCCGCCCGTACTCGGATGTCGAGTGGGTCCACGCACCGCGCAGCATGCCCGTTGACGGGCACGCTGCCGTCCCGAAGGCGGAACGGCGATGAACGCGGCGATGAACGGCAACGGACACGGCCCGGTGGCACTGGACGCGTTGGCACCGTTCGTGCCGGACGTCCTGGCCATCCCGGCGGTTGTCGAGGCTGTCGCACCGACTGTCGAGGCACCGGCTGTCGGAGTCCGCGAGGTAGACGACCAGGCGGACGACCACACGTCGATGCCGGTCGACAGTCCAGCGGCCGACGATGACCGGCCGGTGTGGGAGCGGCCAGCCGACCGGCGTCCGGTGGTCGCCCCATGGGTCCGGGACCTGTCCCAACTGCGCCGGGCGATCGCCTGGAGTGTGGGCGAGGCGCTGCACCCGGTGCTATTCCATGCGGCGCGTGGGCCGCTGTACGGCGTCCGGTTGGCGTCCGGGTCACCCCGCGGCGCCGTGAAGGCGTCCAGCGCGATGATCCGATGGGCGGGCGACGGTGCGACCCGCGATCGCCTCGCGATCCTCGACGCGAAGGACTCCGCCGCCTACCTCGCGTTGTCGCGCCAGCGGGACGATCGGGTACGGCGCCGGACACGAATCGGCGGCGTGGGCCTGGCGGCTGTCCTTGCTGGTCAGAGCGCGCTGTACGTCGCCGAACCGGGCCTGTTCACGGCAACGACCGTTGCCGGGGTCCTGGCCCTCGGTGCGGTAGGAAGGCGCCGCGACCGGCCGATCATCGACAGTCCCACCACCGTGTCGTCTCGTGCACCCAAGCTCAGCAGCGACGTAGTGGAACGGGCGTTGGCGAACTGCGGCCTACCCGCCTCGATCGCTACGAAGATCGCCACGACCGGATTGGAATGGGTCGCACCGATCGCCATTGACGGTCCGGGATGGCTGGCACAGTTCGACCTGCCGTACGGCGTAACGGTGGCGGAGGTCGCCGACAAGCGCGAGAAACTCGCGTCCGGTCTACGCCGGCCACTCGGTGCGGTATGGCCCGAGCCGGAATCTGACGAGCACCCCGGGCGTATGCGGCTGTGGGTCGGTCAAACGACGCTGGCGAAAGCAAAGGCACCGGCGTGGCCGCTGCTGAAAGCTGGCCAGGCGGACATCTTCAAGCCGTTGCCGTTCGGGACCGATCAGCGGCTACGGCCGGTGTCAATTCCGCTGATCTTCGACTCGGTGCTGATCGGTGCGATGCCCCGGTACGGGAAGACGATGGCGCTACGGGTGTTGTTGCTCGGTGCGGCGTTGGACCCGCACGTCGTGCTGTACGTCTACGAACTGAAGGGCACCGGGGACCTGTCCTCACCTGGCGAGCAGGTCGCGCACCGGTACGCCAGCGGTGCGAACGACGCGACGCTACGGGCCACGATGGACGGCCTGGAAGAGGTCTACGCCGAACTGGAACGGCGCGCAGACCTCATCCGCAGCCTCCCGAAGGCGGTGTGTCCGGAGAACAAGATCACCCCAGAGTTGGCGCACCGGCCCGGGTCGGGACTGGCACCGATCCTGCTGTCGATCGACGAATGCCAGGAATTGTTCTCCCACAAGGAATTCAAGGACGAAGCCACCCGGTTGTGTGTCGCCATCATCAAGCGCGGTCCCGCATTGGGGATCATGCTGGCGTTGGCGACCCAGCGACCCACGGCGGAATCCTTGCCGAAAGACATCAGCGCGAACATGGGGTTGCGGTTCTGCCTACGCGTCGCGGGTCATGTAGAAAACAACATGATCCTCGGCACGGGAATGTCCGCCCGTGGTGTCCAGGCGTATCAATTCGGCCGCAAAGATAAGGGCATCGGTTGGCTAGCCGGTCTCGATGATGATCCGATTGTTGTCCGCAGCGCCTATGTGGACGCGCCGGCGGCGGAGCGGGTGGCTGACCGGGCACGGGCACTGCGTCTCGCGGCGGGTCTGTTGACCGGACAGGCGGCCGGCGAGGCTGTCGAGGCGACCGACGACGGTCCGGACCATCGCTTCCTCGGCGACGTCCTGACCGTGATGCGGGACGACAGCGAGCATCTCGCGGTCCTGGCCGTGCGCCTGGCCGATGTCGACCAGCGCTACCAGCTGGACGGCGACCCGTGGCAGACGCAGCGACTCGGTGGCGCGCTACGCGCGGCCGGTGCCGAGGTCACAAAGCAGCTGTGGGCTACGGCCGTTGATGGCACCCCGGGCAACGCCACCGGGGTCACCCGGGACACGGTCCGCGCCGCGATCTCTAGAGCGGCAGAGGTCTAGGTCTAGACCTGGGTCTAGACCGCGATCATGCCTGTGACCTGGGCTCTAGACCTCTAGACCAGGTCACAGGCGATCAACGAATCGGGGCCACAGCGACCCCACGGAGGACACACCATGACCAAGATCCCAACCGAAGCCGAGATCAGGGCGCGTGCCCGCCAGCTCCGCGACCAGGGCGCCGGCCCGCACGCCGCAGCACAACAGGCACGGCGTGAGGCGTGGGAGGCATCCACAGCTGCGGACGAAGAGAACGAGCTACCACCCACCCGCTAACCCGACCTGGAGGACCCATGACCAGCAAGAAGCCGATCAGCGTGAAGTGGTCACCCGACCTGGACGCCTACGCGTCCGGAGATCTACCCGCTCACCAGGTCCGGTGCGCGTTGTGCGAGAAGGCGCCGTGCGACTGCCCGCCGTTCGGGACGCCTGAGTACTTCGCGCTACTTGATCGGGTTCACGGCAGATAGCCACCGGGACGACTGCGATGATCCAGCGGGTATTTCTTTACCCGTTGGATCATCGCGTCAGGCGTCCCCGCGCCAACCTGGCCGGTGAGTGTCCAACCACGCCTCGACGTCGACGCGTAGCCAGAGGCGCTCTTTCTCGCCGGTGTACCAGGGTGCGGGGAAGTCGCGATCTCGGGTGATCGTGTGGGCTCGCGACCGGGCGACGCCAAGCAGTTCTCGTAACTCGCCGAAGCCGATGAGGTCATCCGGAGTCGCAGGCCGCTTCTCCGGCTCGTTGGTGCTGGCCACGGTTCCGGATGCTGGGTGCGGATCCGGAACCGTGGTCCGCGCTCTTTCTCCGGATCCGCATACGCGCTACCGTGCCCGGACGGTCGCGCGCCGTCCCGGATGCGCGGACCTGACACGCGCTACCAGGGGGCAGAGATGGGCGAGCACGGCAGCCGAGACGTCCGAGGCGCGCGTCTGCGCGTCAGCGCCACCGACGGGACGGCAGAGCTCCACGTCAGCGCCGGAGTCGGTCCGGACGAACTGATCCGGATCCTGGCCACCTACATCCCTAGCGCGGCACGGCTGGACTCGGTCGGTCAGGAAGTCGGCGGGAACCTCGCGTTCCGGTTCAGCATGGGCGGAGACGGGCAGGGCTGAGAGCGGGTGGGCTCACCCGCGGCGCTCCACTGCCCGACGGATCCGGGCCTGTTCCCGAAGCTCCGCCGCGACCCGTTCGCGCCTACGGTCGACGTCCGCCCGATGGCCCGCGCACAGGACATCGTCGGGTGGTGCATCCTCCACGCAATCGGGGTACTCACACGTCACACACCCGATCGTGCTACCCGGCGAGGTAGCCCGCGAGCTGGTAGGCGGCATGCCGGTCGAGGTTGTGCCGTGCCCGGTCGTACCGGCGGGTGGTCCGCGGGTCGGAGTGTCCGGCGGCGTCCTGGACGTCACGGAGGGACACGCCAGCATCCAAACTCAGCGTCACGAAGGAGTGGCGCAGTGAGTGCGGGGACAGCTTGCCTGCACTGGCGATGTCCGCATCCCGCGCAAGCCTGCGGACCAACCGGAACACGGCGGGCTCGTCCATCCGCCTACCCGTCCGGGTGGTGAACAGGGGTCCGTCGGCCCGTCCGTCCAGGTAGACATCGAGCACGGCGGCGACCGAGGGTGCCAGTGGGACGGTGGCCCGCTTCCCGCCTTTGCGCACGATCCGCAGCACCCGGTGTCCGCGCTCGACATCAAGGTCGTCGACGTCTGCGGCCAGGGCCTCACCGATCCGCAGGCCGTTCCCGGCGAGCAACCCGATCAGCGCGTGTGCACGCGGACTGTCGGTCGCGGCTGTGGCGAGTAGGGCGCGCACCTCGTCCCGATCGAGCCCGGTGGTCTGCGAATCGTCGCCAAGACGGGGGCGCTTGACGTGCGTC
Source organism: Protofrankia sp. Cas3 (assembly GCF_963555955.1). Classification (NCBI taxonomy): domain Bacteria; kingdom Bacillati; phylum Actinomycetota; class Actinomycetes; order Frankiales; family Frankiaceae; genus Protofrankia; species Protofrankia sp. Cas3. Next base: position 26,318 of record NZ_CAUVXP010000025.1, on the reverse strand, counting down.
AGCGGCGACCGAGTGAGCACATCCTCGGCGACCAGGTAGGCGTAGAAGCTCCCGAGTGCGGACAGTCGGCGGGCGACGGTCGCGGGCGTCCGCCCGTCGATCTCTTCCAGCTCGCGGGCGTACGCGTCGACGTGGGCGCGACTCGCAGCGATCACGTCGACGTCGTGACCTTCGCACCAGGCCGCGAAGGCGCGGAGGTCACGGGCGTAGGCGGTCCGGGTGTGGGCCGACCGATGACCGAGTAGCCACCCGGTTGCATGGCGGGTCAGGGGGTCGGTGTCGTCGGCGATGACGAGGGTGGCTGGCGTCCGTACCGCGATCTCTGTCATGACTACAGGATAACAGTCATTATCCTGTAGTCTTACCGATCTTCCATCACGGTGCCGCGTGCCCCTGCCGCACACGTTTCATGATCGTGGCCTACGTTTCGTGGCCTACGTTTCATGATCGTGGCCACCTACATCCCGATCGATGCCCGGTTGATGTCTGTGTCGACGGTCGGGGATACCCTGACGTTCCTGTTCCGGCTGGGCAACCGAAACTGATCAACGCACAGAACGACGCCCGCGAAGAGGCTTCATTTCTTCGACTCACACCACCGGCAGGACTCGCATCCGGGCGCATCTCGGACACGAACACTCATCCCGACGGTGGTCCGGCGGCGGTGGTCCGGCGGTCGCAGCTGCAACCACCGCGCGTTGACCGTCGCTGCGCGCCATCTCCCGATCAGGACGGCGCTCGAACCGGGCGACCCGGGCGCACTCCGCGTCGCGAGACGCGACGTTCATCGCCAGGACGGCGCGAGCAACCTGTGACCCGACCGCGCCACCGGCCACCAACGTAAACACGTGTTCACGCGTCGACGCTTCAAGCGTCTCCAACGTCGCGATCACGCTTGCGTTCGACCCGGGGTCATGGCTTATTGATGCCGTCACCGATGCCGTCACGGTCGCGCGGTTCGCTCGCACTCGGGCGGTCCGGCGGGTCAGCGCATCTGCCGGCCGAGTGTCGCAACGCGCGGCCATCTCGACCACAGCATCGACATCCCTACGGTGATCGGTCTGGCGTTGAAACTCTGTAGCCCATGCGTCAGGGCATGTCCCGATTCCCTTTTTGCTATCCATCACAAACCCTCCTTGTAGGTAGATCATATTCGGCCTAGACGTAGATCGTTTCTAGCTGATCCTGCGGAATCCGTGGCGCGCAATCGACACACAACCGGAGTCCGGGGTCAAGAACGATCCTGCCCCCCATGCTCGCTCGGATCGAACGGTCAACGATCGTGATGACCGAGGTCAGGACCACGTCCACGGTGCGCAGCGCGGCGCCGACGTCGCGGCACAGCTCACACCGGCGGTACCTCTCCGACGCATGGAAGGCCGCGACATGGGCGCCGTGGCAATCCACGCATCGGACCATCGGATGCCGCGGGCACAGGCGCGGCGGAGGGATGCGCATCAAGCCGGCACCACCGGAAAGATCCGCGTCGATATCCGCACGGACGGCGTCGCTGATCAGATGCGTACAGGCGGGCACCTGGTCACGAGAAAGAACCTGGTGCATGCGGTCTGCCGCTCGCACCGCCCACGCCCCGGCGGCCAGAACGGTGTCCACGGTCACCGGTCCTCCCCGTCCGGCAGGGTCTCGGCAGGCCGCGGGCGACGCCAGAGCCCGGTGTCGCTCAGCTCGTAGCCGCGGGCACGGAGATCGTCGGGACCGAGACACCCACCCCCGATGCGATGGCAGTCGAACCCCGTGATCGATCCGAACGTGAGATGGCACGTCGGGCAGTGAGCCGCGCCGGACGGCGTCCACCGGGTGGTGCAGCCTGAGCAGGACGCCTGCACCGGCTCACGCCGGTGTCGCGTCTCAGAAATGACGGACGAACAGGCGTCCGGGGTACTCATACGCATACCCCGGGCGTTTCGACCGTCTGAGGCGCCTGAGGCGTCAGCCCGAGCATCGCCAGGACCACCGCTCGCTCGCACGGGTCCGCGATCAGCCGGTCGACGGTCGCAGCTGCGCGCCGGACGGCGTCCGCGCTGGGGTCCGATACGCGCTCGTACATCGAGCCGTAGTCGGTGATCTCGCCCATGGGGGTGGCCCCTTTCGATTGGTTTGTGATCACGCGGCGCGGCGCGTATCGAGCACGAACGCGGCGTCCTGGAGCACGTCGGCGAGGCGCCGCAGCGTTTCCGGCGGCAGGGCGCGGAGGCATCCGGGGCCTATGCCGATCGACCGGGAGACCGGGTCGGTCAGTTGTCGGCCGCACCGATGGCAGATGTGGATCATTGGGCGATGAACAGCGTTCACGGGTGGCCTTTCTCGATGGGTCACGTTCTGGATCTTGTCGGGCATGTGCTAGTTCCTCGCGGTCGATGGGGTAGTCAGGACAGCTGGAGAAGATCGTTCGCGCGGATGGACAGGCGGGGACACGGCGAGGTGGACACGAGGTGGACAAGTGGACATCTGTCCACCACCCCCCCTCGTGCGACGCGCAGGAAAGCAGTAACATGTCCTTTTTATACATATTTATATGCTTTACGAGAGTGCACTTTTTTGCGACAGGGGGGGTGGTGGACAGATGTCCACCTCGCCGTGTCCACCTCTGTCCACCTCGCCGTGTCCACCTCTGTGGGGGCGTGGTCATCCACCGGTCCACACGGTGATCGAGTCACCCTCGACAACGAGCAACCCGCGGGTCACTCCCAACGCGACTGCGTCCTTTACGAGCTTCCGTTCTCTGCTCGCCACCGCTTTGTTCAACGCTCCGAAGGTGATCCCACCGACTTTGGCCGCGTGCTTGCACGCGAGTGCTAGCACCCTCTCCAGGCGGACGTCAGCGCCCATGGTGGCCTCTCGGATGCGAAGCGCCTGAAGGACTCTGCCGGTTTCCTCCCGACTGCGTTCCGCCTCCGCCTCCTGTTCGGCCCGGCGCAGCAGGAAGTCACGGACGGCACAAGAGGATTGCCACAACATCTCGGTGAGCTCCCAGTCAGCCTCCGTGACCTCAGGATGATGGAAGAGAAGCGCAAACAGGCTTGCCGCCTTGACTTTCATCAGACCCGCGTGGGCGTCGAGTCGATCCACCCTGATTTCGTTGCGGACTCGCGCGACGCGGTCCTGCCACAGGAGCGTTTTGATGCGTTCGGGGAAGTCGATGTGGAGAGGCCCGGATGGGCGTCTGCGTCCAGGGTGGGCATCGATCTCACCAGGCCACGGCGGTGCGATATCCGGCATCGCCGGGTCGCTCTCCCATCCCCAAAAAAACCGTTGCGGTGTGCCTGTATTGCTGTCTGCCAGTAGCGGTCTGGCCGTACTCGGCTGGAACCCGATCAGTAGGCCGAAGCTGTAAGATCCGGCCGGGATGTACCGGGTGCGCTCTTCGGTGGCGTTGGTTTGACCAAGAGTCTCGCCAATTGCGGCCCGACGGATCGATTCTCCGAGGATGGCCCCGGAGCGTTCGCTGAGCTGCGTAAACGACTGACCTTCGTCGGCGTAGAAATATGCGTTGTGTCGGACCTGCTTGCGGACCTTCCGGGTGACCGGCTCACCCTTTTTCGGCCCTTTCGTATGGATCTCGTCGGTCTTCTCTTCCACGGTTCCCATATAAATTTCGGCGATTCCCTCGCCGCTGCCAAGCGGCATTCCGTCGCGGAAGTCTTCGTCGAGGCAGGGCATGAGATCTCGAACGAGCGCGGCGGCGATCGACTTTCCGGCACCGGATTCGCCAACTAGTGCGGCGAAAAAGTTGAGGGATGCGGGGCCTCCGATCCCCGTCACGGCGCGGATGTGATGCGACAGCATGCCGGACAGACGGGCGAGCATTCCGTACAGCACGAGGGTGGACGAACATCCGCGGGAGTGCGCAGCCTGGCGGATGTGCAGCAGGATGGGGTGCGATTCCCAGAATGCATCGGGCAGCACTCCTGGCATGTCGCGCGATGTGCTGCCCTCCGTCGCTGCCTCGACCACCTCGACTGCCACCGGTCCGGCCATGATTTCTCCGGTGGCGGTGTCGACGGTCCGGCCGTCGCCTACCGGGAAATGGTGCGGCGGGACCCGTCGAATAGCGCGGGTTTCCCGTGGCGTGCCGTATCCCAGGTCGGCCAGGGCCTTTGCCGCGTGTCCGTAGTCGCCACCGTGGTGAAGGAGCGTGTATGCGCCGAATTTGGTGTAGGGCGTCTCAGCCTGGAATTCGGTGCTCGTTGAAAAGACGTACAGTCGGTCGCCGGTCGGTGAATGCCCGGTTGTCGCCGACACCCCGCGATCCTTGCCGGGACGGCGCCAGTAGCGGGTGTCGCGGTGGTAGACGAGCGTCCAGCCGTGCGGTTCGAGGATTTCGGCCCAGTCGGCCCTAAGGTTGTAATCATCGCCCGGACGCAGGTCACCGTTGGGGAGCGGCAGGGGTTCGCGGGACGGCCGGACCGGCTCCGGTCGAGGCATTCGATCGGCCGTTCGGCAGATGTCCCGAACGGCGTCCATCAGCTTGGAATCAATGGTGGGAATGGCGGCCGGACTGCCAGCGATGCGAATGTACGGTTTTCCGCTGGCGTGGACGGTGCCGCCGGACGGCTCCACGATGCCGTACCCGCCTTCGCCGCGGGTTTCGACGAGGATCCGTTTGATCTGCGCGTGGGGATTGCCAGCGATGCGCTGACGCTCGTCGGGGGTGTACTCATCATCGCGGGCCGGTCGGGCGGCCAATTTGAGATTTGCCGGTACCGAGTCACCGTCAATGCGGACGCGGAAGTGGAGCCCACCGGATGGCGACCGGGTGACCCATCCGGTGGTGATGGCCTGCCAGACGTCGCCGAGCCCGGATGCGTGCATGACGTTGGTGACTTCGTCGAGGACACCTTCGGCGATGGCCCGTCCCTCAAACTCGATCATCTCAATATTGCCGGACACCTTGCCGTAGACGACGCCGATGCCGACGGGTCGGCCGGTACCGAACCACTGGTCGTGCTGGTCGGGTGTGGATCTGGTGGCGAGGAAGGGCGCCCAGGCGACATCGGGCCGCTTGGTGCCGTCCGCTGCCACGGGGATGAGGCACAGACCGGCGTCGTGGAGCTCACGGGCTGCGTCGCGGGTAGAGCTCCGCGCACGCTCATTGCTGCACTCGTCGACGGCCCGCGGGAGAAATCGAACGGTGCCGTCCACAACGGTCACGCGGCACCGCCGCGCCGGTCGTCGATCACCCGGACGTCAGCAGCGAAGTCCTCGACCATCTCGACCAGCTGAACCGTGTCCCGGAGCGGCACGGCCCACGCGACCCGGCGGCGGTCCCACTGCCGCCGGGGCATCTGCCTGATTGCCGCGATCAGCTCGGGGTCGCCTGCCGTCCAGCAGTAGGTCCCGTTGTCCGTGACCTGGATGGACGCTCTGATGGCGGTCGTGGCGGTCGGTACACCTTGCGTGTCAGGCGGTTTGCCCGTGTACGCAGACTCCGGCGGTGTGCAAAACTCGAGCACAGGTCCAGCTCCCTGTTTGGAGGGTGTGCGGATCGAGGGCCGGTCGGGTGTTGTCGCACCCGGTCGGCCCGTTTCTGTTGTTGACTCGCGGTCAGCTGTTATTTTGTTTGCGGGTGATGTTGCTGGTGGTGGGGCGCTCCGGTTGGTTTCGGGGCGCCCTTCGCCGTTCAAGAGGCATCACGCGGCGCGGCGGTGCCCTTCCCTGCCTTGCCCGCTCGTCTGCGCGACGCCGCGCGCGAGGATCGGAACGCCAGCTGAACCATGTACTGCCGATGCAGCAGCGTTCCGCGACGGGTGACCTCAGCGTCGGGGAGATCCGGGTGTTCGGCCCGAACCTTGCGCTCCCAGTGGGACAACTGAGACGGAGAGGCATTCCGCGCGGCTTGGGTGCGTTCGGCCGGGTCGTGATTGACGTGGCTGGCATAGGCCGCGAGACGCGCGCGAAGGGTGCGCTGTTCGGGTGTGAGGGTTGTTCGACGTGCCACGGACGCGTGTCCCTTCGGACGTACTTGACGACTCCGAGTAGCACCCGGAATTGGCGGTAGCACGCCCCCCACGAACGACCGACTGTTCGTACTCGATCGCTGCGCTTCGTCCTTTTTAGCACAACGCGCGCGACAGCGGAAATCATGGCTCGGACACCGGGCGCGCATAGCTCGCTCGGCGTGTCGAGCCTCTGACCTGCGCAAACGTCCCGTGAATCGCCCCGGGGCACATAGCTTCCTAACCAGCTAACGGGTTTTCCCCGGTTGGCTGGCCCGTCTACTCCGGGGTTGCTTTGTACGCGGATTCTCGCGCCCACTCGCAGCGTGTCCCTGAAAGTCCAGGCGCGTCCAGGGGAGTCCATATGAGTCCATGTGGACTTCCATGGACTCACAGTTTGTCTCCCAGCGAAAGGCGTTTGTGCGCCGCGTGGGCACGGTCGTCAGCTGTCGATGCGGCGTAGCGATCCACCATGGCGCGGGTTCGCCATCCGGCCAGGCGCATCAGGTCACCTTCGGTGCCACCCTCGGCAAGCCAGTTGTGCGCGAAGAAGTGCCTGAGCTTGTGCGGTGTGATGATGATGTTGACGGTGGCGGCCCGCCTCACGAGCATCTTGTACAGTGCCTGTCCGGTCACAGCGCCGTAGTCCCGATCGCCAAGCCACAGTGCATCGGTGATGCTGGCCTTGGGGTGCTGTCGGCGGGCACGGAGGTACCGATCGAGTGCCTGTGCAGTCCTGGCACCGAATGGGCACGCCCGCGCGCGACCACCTTTGCCCATGACGAGGGCGACTTGGTCGCGTAGATCGACGTCGTCGATCTTCAGTGCGGCGAGTTCGGCCCGTCGCATCCCGGTGTCCGCCCACAGCCTGATGACCGCGGTGTCTCGCCGCGAAGCCAGGTCGCGGCCGGAGCAGGTGCCGAGGATGGCGCGTAGGTCGTCCGCGGCCGGCACCGGCACCGGCTGTTCGGGCACGGGCGGGCGGGCGACCCGCGCCATCGGGTTGTCGTCCAGCTCCTCTTCAGCCACGCACCATTTGAAGAAGATGTTCGCGATGGTGTAGCGGGCGGCTGCTGTGCCTGCCGACCGGCTGGACGCGTGATCGGCGAGGAACTGTCGCATGTGGTTGGGGGTGATGTCGCCGAGGGCCAGGACCCCCGCCGCGGCAAGGTGTGTGTTGATCACCTGAATGCCGATCAGGTAGGTGCTGACGGTGCTAGGGGACTTGCCCGCGGCCCGTAGGGACAGCGTCCATGAGTCGATGAGGGGCGCGAGCGGTCCCATCTGATCTTCGGTCACGATCGCATGTTAACGCTACCCGGCGCTGTGTGCTCACGGGGCAAGCCCGGATGTTGCGCTCAAACCCGCTGGTGGCTATGGTGTGTCTCGTACAGCCACGATCGATCCCGGAACGCTTTTCAGGCCCGAAAGCGTACCGGCCGACAAACTCGCGCAGATCATGATTCGGGCGTGTAGATCATGATCTGGATGGCTCGCGGCCCGGGGAGTTCGTGCGGAGCGGCGGGTAGCGTCAGCAGATATGAGCGTGACCCCGCCGGCTGGGCGCCGGGAGCTGGAACCGTTGCCCTATGACGGTGTGGCGTCAGTGACTGTCGGTACGATTCTGTGGCTGATCGCCCTGATCGTGCTGCTGCCGTTCTGGAACAGCCTGCGGGCGGACGGCCACCTGTGGTGGATCGCGACCGCGGCCGTCGGCGCGGCGCTCGGCCTGCTGGGTATCGCGGTCACATCCCGCCGCCGCAACCGCCTGCGTCGCTAGCACGCCGTCGCCGGCGCCTCCGTGCCGGGCTCTGAACGTTGATGCGGGTCGTGACACACCGGCTCAGGAGTCGTCGAGGTCGGCTTCGGCCTGACGCTGATCGTCACCGGCCGGTTCGCGCAACGCCTCGGCGATGGCGTGCCGGCGGTCCCAGGTGCCGGCATGCCAGGCCAGGGCCCGCGCCAGCGCGTTCGTTCCGGCACTCGCGTCGACGTGGATCTCCCCCCCGATGCCACCGAGCACCCGCCACGCGACGGGCGTTGGTTCACCGTCGACGTCGGCCACAAGCAGACGCCCATGCGACAGATACGGCGTACCGTCCGGCGCCGTATCCGTCGGTGACGGCGGCGTTGAGACGACGTCACAGTCACCGAGGGACGAAAGCAGCGGTACGCCGAGTACGAGGGATGCCTCGGCCGCTCGGTCCAGCGGCATCCGCAGGGCACCGCGACCGGCCCCGAGCAGCGGCATCAGGTCCGGCGCGTCCACGATCACGGCATCGGATGTCCGCACCACGCCGTTCGGGGTGCGGACGGTCAGCGGAGGGTCGATGCTCCTCGCCGGATCGTGGTCGGGTACCTCCGCGCGGGGGAGCGCCGCGGCGGCGTCAACGGCCGCCATGTACAGCAGGCGCGCCGCCGGCCATGGCACGTCCCGATCGGCATCGCCGAGCCGGTCGAGCAGGTCGAGCACCGCATCCGGATCGCTCAGGACGTCGGCGAGGGTAAGCCTGCAACCGAGGAGGCGCAGCAGGCCGACATCCACCCCCGGCAGCGGGGCAGCCGGGGCGAACAGCCCGTCGAGCAGCGGGTCTGCGCCGGGCAGCGCCAGCTCGGTCGGGGGGAGCACGGTCGTTGATCCGGCGACCGGAAGCAGCGCGTGCCGGGACAGCCACCAACGCGTGTACGACACATCCGCATCGCGGGCATGGCCGCCGGACCCCGGCCGGCGCAATCGGTCGGAGTGCATGACGACATCGCGCAGCGGCGGCCGGGCCAGCTCCGCGAGCGCCCCAGGCCAGCGGGACGGGTCGACGAATTCGAGGTCGCGCACAGCCGAGAAGGTCGTCAGCGTGGGCGGTGCGCTCGGTTCGCCACCGGCCCTGGCCTGATCGGGTGCGGACTCGAGTCGGGCGGTCAACTCCTCCACCCAGGTGTCGCTGTCGTCCAGGTCGAGCAGGACCGGCTCATCCGGGTCGAGGCCCACGTCGGTGACATGCAGCACGGCGAAGGTCCGCAGTACCCCGACCGCTTCCAGCACGCCCACCGGCCATGCCCGCGCGAAGTCGTCGGCGAGGACGCTGAACGGTGCGTCGCTTGCGAGCACCCGGTCGAGGGGGCCAGCTTCGATCAACAGTTCGCCGGCGGGGCTGAAGTCGCCATCGGTGTCGGGAAGCAGCAGATCTGCGAGCCAGGGCAGTTCACCGGCGATATCGCCGGCGTCCCGCGCCAGCGCCAGGACAGCGTTGGCCAGCGCGCGTGCCGCGTCGGGATCCGCCTCGGGGTCGATGTCGGCGATGGCGTCGGCCACGGACCCGTCGCGCAGCACACTCGCGGGGGTTCCCTCGACCGCACCGAGGGTGCGCAGAACATCGCGGGCCGCGCCGGCGCAGGCGTCGGGATGCGCGACCCGCAGCGGTAGGCCTGAGCTGACCAACGCGAGGACGTCCAGATCGGTGGTGGGAAGCAGCAGACCACGCGGGCCGGTCACCATCCGGACCCCGAGCCGGGTGTCGTCCGGTCCGGGGCCGGTCCCAGCGTCCGGTGCCGGGTCCCGGTCCGGGGCAGATGCGGCCAGCGGAACGGGCAGGGCGCCGAGGGCGTCCCGGTCGGGCGCGGTCGCGAGTGCCGCATAGGCACGTGCCCACCACGACGGCGGTCTGCGGAGCTCGCTGAGAATCTCAACCACATCGGCGGTGTCGAGGCGGTCTACTCCCAGCACGTCGAGGGCCGGCCGCCAATGCCGTGCGGCGTAGGCCGCCGGCAGCAGGCCGTCCACGGCGCCATCCGCGTCGTCGCTCGGTTTGTCGGTGTCCGGTTTGTCGGTTCCCAGTTCGTCGGTGCCAAATTCGTCGTTCTCGGGCCGGTCGTCCAGAGGACCAGAGGGCGCGCGACGATCGTCAGACCGCGCGCCCGCAGGCCGCAGTCCCCGGAGCACTGCCGGGGCCGTGAGCAGCGCCGTGACCTGGTCGGTTGCCGGACCGAGGTCGCAGACCACACAGTCGGATCCGCGGTGCCCGCCGGGAAACATCGGTGCCTCCGGTAGCAGCCGCGCGAGGGCGTCCCGCAACCTGGCGTCGACCTCACCGGCCGGCAGTCCGGTCGGGACGAGCTCGAGCGCCGCCAGCGGCGAATGAGCCGGCGGATGGCCGGTACCCACGAGCGCCCGCAGGTCGAATGCGTCGCGCGCCTGCGCTGCCGGGGTGACGCCCGGATCCTGCCCCGCGGCGATCAGTGCGAACAGGTCCGGTCCGGCCGGCGCCACCGAGCTGGTGTCAGCGCCCGGCAGCGCGCTGACACCTGGCTCGGCATCCGGTCCCGGCGGGCTGCCGGCGCCGAGGTCGACAGCAAGGTCGACGATCGTCTCGGCGAGCCGGTCCACCAGCCAGTCTCGAAGCGGACCCGCGACAGTGTGCCGGCGGGACGGTTCCAACGGCAGACCCACACTGACCAGAACCGGCAACGACAGCGGCTCGTCGGTCGGCTGGGGCGCCCGGACAAGCGTGGGCACGCCGCTGGGCCAGCCGCCCTCGCAGACCATGGCCCGGGCCTCGTATCCGGTACGGGCACGTTCCTCAACCGGCCGGTCGATGAGCAGATCCGGCGGAATCACCCCGCGTCGCACCCTGCCAACCCAGCGTCGCCCATCCAGCAGCGCGACCTCCTGGCCATGCCCATTCAGGCCTCCGGGCGCGCCAGAAAGATCATTGTCGCGCGCCCTTTGGCCGGCGGGCCCCGCCGGGCCCGCCGGGGTGGGGTCCACCCAGACACAGGAAAGCGTCGTGCGAGCACCGTCGACCACGACGGTGATCTCGGACAGTCCGGGCATTACCAGCGGAAGCGTCGGGTCGAGACCGGCCAGCAGGGCGCGGGCCAGCGCCATCGCGCCCGCGTCACGCAGCGGTAGCCGGACGACGGTGTCGTAGCCCTCCGGCGGTGGTGGCGCGTCGGCCAGCGTTGAGGGCAGGCGCAGCACGGGGACGGCACCGTCGCGGCGGGTCAGTTCGGCGTCGAGGGCGGGCACACCGAGTGTGTTGATCGCGTCGATGGTCGCCTGTTTCGACCAGCCGACACCACCGCTGTGGTGGTCCCGCTCCTCCCACGGCCCCATCGGCCGTCGGGACACGATCGACGGAGTGTCGCTGACGGCTAGAACCGCGGCGAAACCGACCCCGAATCGGCCGAGAGCCGCGGTGTCGCGCTTTGCGGAGGCACGCAGAGTGGACAGTGATTCGACCCCGGCCGCGGACAGCCCCGCCCCGGTGTTGGCGATCTCCAGCATCCCGGCATGAGATTCTGTCGCCGTGTCGTCGCTGCTGGTCAGCGTCATCAGAACACGGCAGGGCACCGCCGCGGCGTGGGCCGCGTCCACGGCGTTCTGGAGCAGTTCAACGACGAGTCGGTCGCGGTACGCGCCGCGGGCGGCGTCCTCCTCGGCGTTCGCGTCCTCGCGGAACCGCGCGGGGGATGCGGCCCAGGCGTCGAGGACCCGGCGTTGGATCGCGGCCGTCCCGAAAGGGTCGTTCAGCTCGCCGACGGCGAGCTGATCATGTCGGTCGTCGCGGCGCGGGTGGTCCAGCGGGTCGGCCTGGGCGTCGCCGCTGTCAGCGTCCACGATCACGTTTCCGTACGGCTGCGCGTCCATCGCTTCATCCTCCTCTTCAATGCCGGGTAGATGGGAGAGCAGGTGCAGCTAGGGCCTGTCCGGTCGGCCCGTCTTCCGCCGGCCGATAATTCAGAACCGTGGTGTCCGCGGCTCGTCGTGATGATCGTAAGCTGGTGTCGGCGGTGGTCGGCCAGTGGGAGCGGATCGCCGAACGGGCGGCCGTACTCGCAGCGCAGGAGTGTGCGCGGCCGAGCAGGCTGCCCGGCTGGAGTGCCGCGGACCTTGTCCTCCACACCGCCGGGTCGGCGGCTGCGCTGGCCGCGGCGCTCGCGGGTCCGCCCCCGCCGGCCGCGAACGCACGTCCGGAACGTCTTCTGAGCGTGGAGTCCTACCTGGCGGCGCCGGCCGGGTTGGCGGGGCTCGGCCCGCGCGACGACGCACCCAACGGGACGGCCGCCGATACGCGGTGGGGAGCCGATACGCGGTGGGGAGCCGATACGCGGTGGGGAGCCGGTGAGCGCGGCCGGCTGCGGTCGCGGTTGGGTGACGGCATCGCCGCCGCCGTGGCCGGGCTCGCCGGCGTCGACCCGGCGCGTCCGGTCATGACCGCAGCCGGTGGGATGCGGCTGGGGGACCTTCTGGTCGCACTGGCGGTGGACGGTGTTGTCCACGGTCTTGACCTGGGGGTCGATCCGCATCGGGACGCGGTGCGGATCGTCGTGCGGACCTTCACCGGTCTACTCGTGGCGCGCGCTCCGGGGCGTTGCGTCGAGGTACGGGTGCCGCCGTTCGCGGCGGTGCAGGTCGTCGACGGTCCGCGGCACACCCGGGGCACACCGCCGAACGTGGTCGAAACCGATCCGGTCACCTTCGTCGATGTCGCCGTGGGCCGCCTGAGCTGGGTGGACGCGGTGGCGGACGGTCGCGTGCGGGCCAGCGGCTCCCGCGCCGACCTGCGTCCTTACCTTCCGTTGCTGTAAGGCGCATGCGCTTCGGGTGCTCGAGGGACTACCCGGACGGGACCTGTCCGTGGTGTCCCGCATGAGTTGGAGATCGACAGGTGTCGGGCGGGTTGGCGCTGCTAGCGTGGGCTGTGGACCAGTGTGAACGACGTCCCAAGGAGCTGTGTTGCCCGACGTCGGTGACTGTTCGATGTCCAACTCTGCCCGTCCGACGGCGCATGTCGAACCAGCGGATGTCTCCCGCAGCGACAGCCGGCTTCCGGCGGCGACCACTGAGCGCCGTGATGCCGGGGACTGGGCCCGTGAGTACGTCGATGATCCAGGTCCGCGGGATGCCTGCGGAGTGTTCGGGGTGTGGGCTCCGGATGAGGACGTTGCGAACCTAACCTACTACGGGCTGTACGCGTTGCAGCATCGGGGCCAGGAAGCGGCGGGTATCGCGGTCGCCGACGGCCGGACGGTCGTCGTCTTCAAGGAACTGGGGCTGGTCGCCCAGGTCTTCGACGATGTGACCCTGGCGAGCCTGACCGGGCACCTGGCCGTGGGCCATACCCGTTACTCGACCACCGGATCGTCGACCTGGGACAATGCCCAGCCGTCCTACCGGTCGTCGCACGGCGGTGGAGCGGTTGCACTGGGTCATAACGGCAACCTCACCAATACCGCGACCCTGGCCGCGGACCTCGCCGACACCGTCAGGGGCCCGATCCGGGCGACGACGGACTCCGACCTGATCACCGCGATGTTGGCCGCGCATCCCGGCCTGACGCTGGAAGAAGCGGCCATGGACGTGCTGCCCCGGCTGGCGGGCGCGTTCTCGCTGGTGTTCTGCGACACCTCGACCCTGTACGCCGCCCGGGACACCCACGGTGTGCATCCGCTCGTGCTGGGTCGGCTCGGCGGGGACGGCCCGGACACCGGTTGGGTCGTGGCGAGTGAGACCGCTGCCCTCGACATCGTCGGCGCCGGTTTCGTCCGCGAGGTCGAACCCGGTGAACTGATCGTCATTGACGCCGACGGGCCGCGCTCGCACCGGTTTGCGCCAGCGACACCGCACGGATGCCTGTTCGAGTACGTCTACCTCGCCCGTCCCGACACCACGATCGCGGGCCGTTCCGTGCACGCGACCCGGGTCGAGGTCGGGCGGACACTCGCCCACGAGGCGCCGGCGGACGCCGATCTCGTGATCGGGGTGCCGCAGTCGGGCGTGCCCGCAGCGGTCGGCTTTGCCGAGGCCAGCCACATCCCGTACGGCGACGGGCTGGTGAAGAACTCCTATGTGGGACGGACGTTCATCCAACCGTCGCAGACGATCCGCCAGCGTGGGATCCGGCTGAAGCTCAATCCGCTGCGTGATGTCATCGACGGCCGCCGCCTTGTCGTCGTCGACGACTCGATCGTGCGGGGTAACACCCAACGCGCCCTGGTGCGGATGCTGCGCGAGGCCGGCGCCACCGAGGTACATGTGCGGATCTCCTCGCCGCCGGTGCGCTGGCCGTGCTTCTACGGCATCGACTTCGCCACCCGCTCCGAACTGATCGCGCACAACGCCCACGTCGATGAGATCCGCGAGTCGCTGGGAGCCGACTCCTTGGCCTACGTGTCACTGGCCGGCCTGGTCGCGGCGTCCCGCCAGCCGGTGGCGCAGCTGTGCCGAGCCTGTTTCGACGGGGTGTACCCGGTGCCGTTGCCGCATGCCGACCACCTCGGCAAGTACCTGCTGGAAGACGCCGCGGACGGGGATGGTGCCGGCCACGACCCCGCGCTCGTGGGCGGCGCTGCCTTGGACGGCGCGGGCATGGACGGCGCGGGCATGGACGGCGCCAGCCCGGTGGCACGGCGACGGTGAGCGCGCCGCCGCCTGATCAGCCTGTGACGAACGTGTCCTACCGGGACGCGGGCGTGGATATCGACGCCGGTGACCGCGCCGTGGCGCTCATGCGCGCGCATGTCGCGCGGGCCACCCGCCCGGAGGTCGTCGGATCGCTCGGGGGCTTCGCCGGGCTGTTCGCGCTCGACGTCACCCGCTACCGGCGTCCCCTGCTCGCCTCGTCGACCGACGGTGTGGGCACGAAGATTGCTGTTGCGCGGGCCGTCGGCCGGCATGACACCATCGGTGTCGACCTGGTTGCGATGGTCGTGGACGACCTGGTGGTCTGCGGCGCCGAACCGCTTTTCCTGCTCGACTACATCGCCTGCGGAGTCGTTGTTCCCGAGCGTATCGCCACAATCGTCGCGGGGATCGCGCTCGGCTGCCAACAGGCCGGCGCCGCCCTTGTCGGCGGTGAGACCGCTGAGCATCCCGGGCTCATGGGCCCCGACGACTACGATCTCGCGGCCACCGGTGTCGGTGTGGTGGAGACGGACGCGCTCCTTGGCCCGCAGCGGGTGCGACCGGGGGACGTGGTGGTGGCGATGGCCTCCTCCGGTCTGCATTCCAACGGCTACTCCCTGGTGCGTCATGTGCTGCTCGGCCCGGTCGACCCCGACGGCCCGGGCGGGGTCTCGCCCACGGGTCTCGCCGCCCTGGCCCGTCATGAGGACAGCCTGGGGACCACTCTCGGTGATGCCCTGCTCGTCCCTACCCGGATCTACGCCCGTGACTGCCTGGCGCTGGCCGCGGCCGTGGACGTCCACGCGTTCGCGCACATCACCGGTGGTGGGCTCGCGGCCAATCTGGCCCGGGTGATCCCCGCCGAATTGACCGCCCGGCTGGACCGGTCCACGTGGACCCCGCCACCCGTGTTCAGCCTGCTCGCCGAGCGTGGTGGTGTTCCAGCGGTAGAAATGGAACGGACGTTCAACCTCGGGGTGGGGATGGTCGCGGTGCTGCCTGCGCAGGACGCCTGCGCCGCCCTCGACCTGCTCGCCGCGCGCGGGATACCAGCGTGGATCATCGGCGAGGTCGTCCGTAGCGATGCCGACGGCCCCGCGAACAGCCCGGCTGACGGCGTCGGCGATGCGGATGATGATCGTGATCGCGTTGGTCAGCCGGCGGAGATGGTCGGCGAACATCCACGTTAGAGCGACCGTCCGCGACCGAGACGTGGGTCGACCATGCCAGCACGTCGTGGCCTGATGGCCTGAGGCATGTGGCGGTTCTCGCCCATGGATGCGGCACCGGATCCCGCGAACGCCGGCACAGGACGCCCGCGCAGCCACCGCTGCGGCCTGCGTGGGCCTAGCCGCATGGGCTCCTTGGGCCGCCGCCAACGCGATAAAGATCACCATCGCGTTGCCCTCGGTCACATGGGAGCCCGGGATCCGGAGACCCGCAACCATGCTTGTGTCACTTACCGCCGACCGGTGTCCTCGTCCTCGTCGGCGTAGTCGTACTCGTTGGAATCATCCGACGAGTGCTGATCGTCCGCGGTGTCTTCTCGCGCGCTACCGGCACCCAGATCGGCTTTTAGGCGATCAAGGTCCATGTTGGGCGAGTTGTACTTGAGCTCGCGGGCGACTTTCGTCTGCTTGGCCTTTGCTCGGCCGCGCCCCATGGCTCGACCCCCTCGAACATGACGACGGGGACCCGCCCCGGTGCTCTCATTATCTCGTGCCTCCCGAGACTACAGGGATCGCGGGCTCATGGGCACGCCAACCCGACAGTTGTCGGGCCGCACGACGATTGCGATGAACGACGTGTGACGTGGATCACTGATCGACATCCCAAGCTGGTTGCTTAGAGTCATGGGATGAGGATCCTACGCAGTTGTCCGATCCCGGTCATCCGGCGCTCCGCGAGCTGGGTGGCGGCCACGGTGGAGGTCACCCCGGCCTGCTCGGCATGGCCGAGAACGTCCAGCGTTGACGCGAAGATACGGCTGACCCCGGCCTGCGCCCGCTCGTGCGAGTAGCCCTCGACCTCGTCGGCCACCTGGATCAGACCGCCGGCGTTGACCACGAAGTCGGGTGCGTAGAGGACGCCCGCGGCGGCCAACCGTTCGTCCACGCCGGCATCGGCGAGCTGGTTGTTAGCTCCGCCACAGACGACCCGTGCGTGCAGGGCGCTCGCCACCTCCGCGGTGAGCGCTCCGCCCAGCGCGCACGGCGAGTACACGTCGACGTCGGCGGTGATCAGCGCGTCGGGATCGGTCCGCAGCTCGGCGTCGGGATACTGCGCGTGGACCCGATCGAGCGCGGCCTGGTCGACGTCCGCGGCGACCACGGCGGCGCCGTCGGCGAGCAGCCGACCGACCAGACGCCGGCCGACCTTCCCGAGTCCGGCCACGGCAACCCGGCGACCGACAAGCGACGGCGTGCCCCACAGGTACTCGGCGCAGGCACGCATGCCCTCGAACACGCCGTAGGCGGTCAGGACGCCGGAATCGCCGGAGCCACCCTGCGCAGGCGACCGTCCGGTGACCCATCGGGACTCGTGGGCGACCACGTCCATGTCCTCGACGTAGGTTCCGACGTCACAAGCGGTGATGTAACGGCCCCCGAGCGAGGCGACAAAGCGTCCGTATGCGCGCAGCAGCAGCTCGGACTTGTCCCGGCTCGGATCACCGATGATCACAGCTTTGCCGCCGCCGAAGTCGAGGCCGGCGCAGGCGGCCTTGTAAGCCATTGCCCTGGACAGCGCCAGGGCGTCGAGCAGCGCCGCGTCCTCGTCGACGTAGGGGTGGAACCTGGTCCCGCCGAGGGCCGGGCCGAGTGCCGTGGAGTAGATCGCGATGATCGCACGCAGTCCACTGGCGGCGTCCACACAGAACACCACCTGTTCGTGCTGCGCACCGACGGTGAAGACGGACGGCACCGTGAGGGCTCCCTTCGCCGGGTACGTGGTCTGGCCGGAACGTGGTCTGGCCGGTACGTGGTCTGCCGGGAACGCGGGCGGAAGCATGGGTCAGACACTGTTTCGACGGGCGCGACCGGTGCCCGCAACCTATCCAGTCGCGGTACCGGTACGAGTGAAGATCGACAATGCGGGCCGCTCCCATGCCGCTCCCGTGCCGCTCAGATGCCGCTGACGGGCCCGCGACAACCCACTGAGGCTGCGGGCATGCCAGGATCTGTCTGTGGCTCCTGTGGTCAGTCCAGCGGCCTATCTGCGGGTGTACGAGCCGCTGGCGGCGTTCCCGCAGGCCGATCGGCTTCGTTGGGAGCGGTATGCCGCCAAGGGCCGTGTTCCGAGCCGCCGTGCCGGCGCCCGCCAGGAGCGGGTCGTGGCCCTCGTCGCAACCATCCGGCCGTCGCTGGACGTCGCCGACGAGTCGGCCTTCATCCAGGTGGCGGACGGGCTGATGTTCGTCTGCCCCTGGTACACCCAGCTGCGGGTGTGGCAGGCGGCGATGGAGTTTCGCGGTGGGTTGCCGGATCGGGTGGCGGAGGCGTTCATCCCGCGACGGCTCGCGGACCCGGCCGAGACCGAGCTCGACCGTTGGCGGACCCGCCGCCCGGATCTCAAGGTCTACGTCCAGACCTGCACCTGGATGGTGCCGCCACCGTGGTTCGTCCTGTTCGATCCCTCGGAGCGCCTGTTGGTCACCGGTGACAGCGCCGACCGGTCGCTGTCCTACCGGACGTCGCTGAGCCTTGCCCAGCGGCGGGTCGGACAGGCGCTGGAGGCATTGGAGATGCTGCGTCGCGTCGCTCCGGACTCACCGGGCGTCGACGGTCTGGCCGAGATCAGACAGTGGCTGGCGGACTTCCACCCACACAGCCGGATCGAACTCGACTACGGCGGACTCGTGGATCTGCTCGATGACGACGCTCTGCGTGACGACACGTCGGTCGAAGACCTTGATGAGGCCCTCAGCGCATTACGCCTAGGGCGAACAGATGTGGCGGTCGTGGCCTATGAACGGGTCCTGAACCGGTGGAGACCGGTTCAGGCACGGGAGTCGGCAAGCTGATGGTTTGCAACCACTAACTGAGCGTGGTTGCTCGCTTCGGACGTCGTGTGACTAGTCAGCAGATGGTCCTGACGTGCCATGTCCGAAATGCCCCCGAAGGATGCACGATCTGTATGGGACGGAGCAACGCTCTGTGACGGGAGGCCAACACAATGACGACGAGAACACCGGACGCTGAGCCGCTGCTGACGCCCGCCGAAGTGGCAACCATGTTCCGAGTTGACCCGAAGACCGTGACCAGGTGGGCCAAGGCGGGCAAGCTCACTTCGATACGCACCCTTGGCGGCCACCGCCGCTATCGGGAGGCGGAGGTCCGCGCGCTCCTCAAGGGGGTCCCATCCGTGGGAAGCGAGGTATAGCTCCACGCCGGTGCGATCGGATGCATCGGATTCTCCTTGCCCTGCCGTTTTGGTCGATAAGTTCTGGAATTCACGAGTTGTTGGTTGTTCGGGGATCTCCGGCTACTTGAGATGTGATCAGGCTAGGACCGAGGGGGATGTCGGTACGGCGGTTGTCTCAAGTGTGGGCAACAGTTGTTCTTCCGATGTGTCAAGGCCGCTGACGGTGGGGGCGCCCTGGTACGTCCAGGCGTCTTTAGGATCTTCGACTGGAAGGCGAGGCGGTCTGCCAGTCGAAGATCTCCACCACCGCAGGGCTGCAGAACGTGCTCTCTTGTCCCTGGGATGATCAGCGTTTCCACGCTGCTCGCGCCGTGACACGACCCCGTCGGTAGGTCCGGGAGGTTCCCCGAAACCGGGATGGCGCCTTCCGGACCGTTGTCGTTCCGGGACGAGATCCGCGCCGGCTCGTGCGGGCCGGCGCTCCTTGATCCACGCCCCTGTTGCCGGGCGCTCTAACAGCCGGTTGGACCCATCGGGGGCGTGCGATCATGAATCTGGTCGCACGCCCCCGACTCCGAAATTCTTCAGGCGTGGTCGCGGATTTCTGTTCTGCCTGCCGCCCGGGCGCAGTGGGCACAGCAGAAGAACTGTCCGTTGGTCTGGGCACCATGCCCGGAGATCTTCACTCCGCAGTGGTCACAGATCGGTGCCATCGAATGGATCGCGCATTCGAAACTGTCGAACGTGTGTACTGAGCCCTGGGCGTGAACCTCGAAGCTCATGTCGTAGTCATTGCCGCAAACCTCGCAGTGGCCCATGGTGGCCTCCCGTTGTCGTCGTCGTCTCGACGCCTTCATCCCCGCTGGTGCGTGGGTCCATAGGGAGACTGCTGTACTCGGGGTCGGATCTGCGGCCAGGACGCGCCGGCACCGTCGTGCTCCGGCCCGGCCTGCGTGTCAGCCACCTGTGCCTCGGCAACAAAAAGCACGAAGGCTGCCACGAGGTCGGTTCCATCCGAGATCTATAGATCTTGATGATTGCGAGATCGTTTTCGCAGGCCGCGAGTGGGGAAGCCGGATGCCCGACCGGGGCGGTCACCGCATCGATGTGGGAACGGTTCGCAACGACCGACCCCGATCTCGACTTCACCCGCATTTTTCCGTTCGTCGAACATTCGTGATATCAAGCGTTTTGTCTCATAGCCAGAGAAGATGTTCATCGAGAAGGAGGTCGGGCAAGTGCCCAAGGGGATTCTCTACGTCGAATCACGACCGAGTTCGCCGGAGCAGGCGGCCGGGTACCACAAGTGGTACAACGAGAGCCATCTGCAGGAGATTTTGGCGATCGACGGGTTCGTGTCGGCCCGCAGGTTCGAGTCACTCGGCGAGGACGGTCCGTTCATCGCGATCTACGAGATCGATGCCGACGATATCGAGGCTGTGCAGGCGACGCTCGGCGCAGCCATCACGGCCGGCACGATGTCGACCCCGGTCGGGCTTCAGCTCGACCCGCCCCCCGTGTTCCGGTTCTGCCGGGAGATCACTGCACCCGAGTCCTGATCCGGTCGTTTCCGAGCCGACGAACCTGGTGCCGGAGCCGACCGAACCGCGGCAGCGGGCTCCGGCACCAGATCGTCCCCGGCTGTAAGAGCGCCCGGCAATCACGCGCGATGAGCTGCCCGGCGATGACGTTGCGCTGAATCTCGTTGGCGCCCTCGCCGACGATCATCAGCGGTGCGTCCCGGAAGTAGCGCTCGACGTCGAACTCCGTCGAGTAGCCGTAGCCGCCGTGAACCCGGATCGCGGCTAGCGCGATCTCCATCAATGTGGGCGTGTGTTCACGCCGCTCTAACTGTCATAGTTTATATAGATTCAGGGGATGAGGTGGCTGCCGGCTGACCACAGAACGACCGATCGGTGACCCGTTGCGCTCAATATCGGTCGGTCGGGCGCCCCGGCCGATGGGCCCCGCCGGCGCGACTTTCGCCCCGGTGGCGCCGGTCAGGCCCGGTGGAGCTGCTCCCCCGGCCGGGTGACGACGATCTCCGGGACGACCGCGTGCGCGGACAGCCGAGTGACCGACATGACGAGTTCGGCGATGTCCGCCGTTGCGATCATGGAAGTGGGGTC